>JANMPF010000106.1:0-3091 GCA_031369725.1 Rhodobiaceae bacterium
CTCGGGTATTGAGCGCGCCAAGCGCAACCCGTCGCTGATGCTGATCGTCAAGCTGGCGGAGCGTCTAAAAACCACGCCATCCGTGCTGCTCACGCCTGCAAAAAAATAGTTCATCACCCTGCCGCTACCGCTTCCACCTCAACTAGAAACTTCGGGCTGGCGAGTTCACTCACCACCACATAGGTGCCCGCTGGTGCGTGACCTTGTGGGCCCAGCCAGTGGTCGCGGCGTGTGCGGTAGGCGCTGAGCGATTCAGCGCCGCCCACCGTGACATAGACCGTAATCTTGACGAGGTTTTCCTTCGTCATCATCGCCGCATGAAGGGCTGCTTCAATATTGGCAAAGCACTGGTCCAGTTGGGCTGCCATGCCATCGCGTACCACGCCATCGCAGGCAACACCCACCTGCCCTGAAATATAGAGCCAGCGGGCGGCATCTGTTACTTCAACGCAGTGGCTATACCTTGAGGCTGGTGGTGCCACGTCTGGCGGATTGAAAGCTCTGATCATGGGCTGGGCCTCATCTGGTTGACGATAGGAGACAAGGCAATGCTACGACGCTTTGCCTATACCACCAAGCCCGTCATTCCGGCGCACGCCGGAATCCCGTTCAGGATAGCAACCGCAGCCAGATTCCGGCGCACGCCGGAATGACGATTAGTTTGGGTTGCATTAGCTTAAATTGGGGACGACCGCTTAAGCAAACTTCGGATCAAGGCTTCCCGACTTGTAGCGCTTGGCCATTTCGGTAACTGACAGCACCGTTATCTTTTCCGCATGTCCTGCGGTGCCAAACTGCTCAAACCGCTGGGTACACAGCTTCTTCATGGCATCCATCGCCGGCTTCAAGTATTTGCGCGGGTCAAACTCACTTGGGTTCTCCATCAAAACTTTGCGGATGGCACCCGTCAGCGCCATGCGGTTATCCGTGTCGATGTTGATCTTGCGCACGCCATGCTTGATGCCACGCTGGATTTCTTCGACCGGCACACCCCAGGTTGGCTTCATCTGGCCGCCGTACTTGTTGATGATTTCCTGCAGGTCTTCCGGCACCGATGATGAGCCATGCATGACAAGATGCGTATTGGGCAAAAGCCGGTGAATTTCTTCAATCACGTTCATCGCCAGCACCGCGCCATCGGGCTTGCGGCTGAACTTGTAGGCACCGTGGCTGGTGCCCATGGCCACCGCCAGCGCATCCACGTGGGTGTCTTTCACAAACTGCACGGCCTCTTTCGGATTGGTCAGCAGCTGGTCGTGGCTCACAGCGCCTTCAAGACCGTGGCCATCTTCCTGTTCGCCGCCACCCGATTCAAGTGAACCCAAAACCCCCAGCTCGCCTTCCACCGAAACGCCACCCCAATGGGCCATGTCGGTCACCCGCTTGGTGATGCCCATGTTGTACTTATAATCGGCAGCGGTTTTGCCATCTTCCTTCAGCGAGCCATCCATCATTACCGAGGTAAAACCATTTTGCATGGCGGTCACACAAGTTGCTTCGTTGTTGCCGTGGTCCAGATGCATGCACACCGGAATGTTGGGGTGAATTTCAACCAGACCATCAATGAGCTTGGCCAGCACCACGTCATTGGCATAGGCGCGCGCCCCCCGGCTGGCTTGCAGGATGACCGGCGACTTGCTGGCCTGTGCTGCCTCCATGATGGCCAAGCCCTGTTCCATGTTGTTGATGTTAAAGGCAGGCACGCCATAACTGTGTTCAGCAGCATGATCGAGCAATTGGCGTAGGGTAATGCGGGCCATTCAGCGTCTCCAGTTTGTTTTGCGGGCTTTGTTGAGAGAGCCGATAGCCGATAAAAAGCTGGGGTTCAACAGAATTTGAGGCGCGCAACTCAATTTCCGGTAGTTAAGACCATTTGCCTTTTTCTTGAGCTGAATTAGACTGCCGTGCATGACCCCATTCACCCCGATTATTGCCGCATTGCCCTCCACCATCCCCTTCGTTGGCCCTGAAACCATTGTGCGGCAAACCGGTATTCCCATGCGGGCCCGCATTGGTGCCAATGAAAGCGTATTCGGCCCCTCGCCCAAGGCCATTGCCGCCATGCAGGAAGCAACCCACGACTCATGGAAATATGGCGACCCGGAAGTTTACGATCTGCGCAAGGCCATTGCCGACCATCACCGGATCGGCGTTGAAAATGTAACCGTGGGCGAAGGCATTGACGGCTTGTTTGGCCTCGCTGTCCGCCTTTTTGTGGAACCCGGCGTTACCGTTGCCAATTCCCATGGGGCCTACCCCACCTTCAATTTTCATGTCGCGGGCTTTGGCGGCAAGCTTGTCACCACCCCCTACATTGATGACTGCGAAGACCCCGCATCGCTGCTTGCTTTGGCAAAGCGCGAAAATGCCAGGCTGCTTTATTTCGCCAACCCTGATAATCCCATGGGCACCTGTTGGAAGGCCGATGTCGTGCAAGACCTTATCGACAATATTCCACAAGGTGCCACGCTCATGCTGGATGAAGCCTATCATGATTTCGCCGAAGGCACGGTGCCTGCCCTTGATATGGACAATCCAAATCTCATTCGCTTTCGCACGTTTTCAAAAGCTTACGGCATGGCGGGGGTGCGGGTGGGCTACGCGCTTGGCCATCCCCGGCTCATTTCAGCGTTTGATAAAATCAGAAATCATTTCGGCGTCAACCGCATGGGCCAGGCAGGTGCCATTGCCGCACTTGCCGATCATGACTACCTGGCTTCCATTAAGACCCGGGTGGCGCGCGCCCGCGACGGAATTTATGCCATTGCCAAAGCCAATGGCTTGAAGCCAATTCCATCAGCCACAAATTTTGTCGCCGTCGATTGTGGTCGCGATGGTGCCTATGCGCGAAAAATTGTCGATGGCCTGGCGACCCACGGCATCTTTGTGCGCATGCCCGGTGTGACCCCGCTCAATCGCTGTGTCCGTATCAGTGTTGGCACTGACGAGAACTTGGGCAACCTTGCGCAAGCCTTGCCGGAAGTCATCAGTGCGGCGCGTTAAGCGCCTTCATTGACCAGGCTGTTGAGATCAAGCCGTGCCGTTACCATCGCAAGCGTGCCATCAGGTTTGCGTGGCCATTGGTCCTTGG
>JANMPF010000583.1:0-7165 GCA_031369725.1 Rhodobiaceae bacterium
CTCGAAGCAGTTGCGGCAAAAAATAACCCCGACCAAGTCGCCGAAACGCAACGGCTTGCACCCAGGATGACATCAGCGAGTGGCCTCGGTTCAGCCCTCCGCTGTCCAGACGAGGATTGATTTGCGTGCTGACGTGCCCGACATCCCCGAAATAGAGCGCAGATTGACGCCCTTCTTGGCTAACTTCGACAGGTAGGCATGTAGGCTGCCGGGCTTGTTGGGCATTTCCACGACCTCGGCCTTGCCTTCGCTAAATGCAACGCCCGACGCTTTGAGGGCTTTGATAGCATTTCGTGGATTATCGACTATAAGCTGCAGATCGCCTTGCGGGCCGTAGCCGAAGATTGTTTCAATATTGACTTTGGCCGCGGACAGTACCGCAACTGCCGCCGCCACCGCACCCGGCTTGTCCTCGACCTTGATCACGATCAGTTTTGCTTTAGCCATTTCGATCCCCTATTAGTTGACGTTCCGTTAGTTGACTGTGATGTTGGACCAATTGGTCGGTATTGGCTAGGCCGAACTTTGGCCATGCGGTTGCCATAACGCTGCGTCTGCAATGCCACGGTTTGCTGACAAGTCCTATTCCGGACAAGTGGTCTCAAACGGGCCAAGAAAGGACAAGTATTCCCAACATCAAGTGTGTGGCTCTCGTGTCAAAGGCCACCACTTGAATGCCTCTAGGCCACCACCTCAGGAATTGAGGAAGTATCATTTTCCTCCTATAGGTCGAAGGTGCGTAATACGTCCGATCAGCTCCGCCTGGCGCCGTGTGTTTGTCTTTGCGAATACCGCCCTGAGCTGACTGCAGGCCGTTGGACGCGTGATGCCCAAGGCAGTTGCCGTCTCTTGGATTCCCTGACCTGCAGCAATTTGGACAGCCAGCTTGGCTTCAGCAACGGTCAAACCAAAAGCTATTCTTAATGTCGTTGCATCCGGCCGTGGTGGTGAAGTCAAGTCAGTCAGTAACAGGATAATCCGGCCAGCATTGAACAGATTGCTCCCGAATTCCGTGATCGGCATTGCCTCGACCATAAGCCAAGGTAATTCACCTCGCTTGATTACGACCGGTCTATGCGAGGAAGTGTCACCCCGCCTAGCCGTAATAGAAGTGGAGATCAGTTTTTGCAGTTGAGTATTGCCTACAGGATCGCTCGCGATTGGACGTCTTCTTACAAGGTCGAAGTCTTCGCCAAGGATCACTTGGGCCCGCTGGTTCACATTCCTTACATAGCCCCTTGCGTCGATCACAAGTGCGGCACATCTGACCCGATCAAGAGCGGCGAGCTCGGACATTATCTGAAATGACGAAAACTTTTCGGCCAGAGCAACGACGCGCCCAACATGCGGTCCGACCATTGCAAAGTATCGGGCTTCATCGAGTGTAAATGGCCCTCGCTCAAGCCCGCGATAAAGTGGGAGGCACCACGAGTGGCCGTCAACCGAAAAACAGGACATTGCCCACCAGTCTCGGTTGCGCGGACGCGCTGTTTCCTGATAGTACGGCAAAGTCCTGCGTTCATCCGCTGTGGTGATCTGGTCTTCAATAACGGCGGCGTATCCTGTTTTTTCTGAACAGTGGTCCAATACAAAATGTGGATCAGGTGCACTGTCCTGGTTGCGGAGCCAGAGATCAGCAAATTCTTCATGCCCTGAGGAGATTGGCATTACCAGTGACGATAGTTGCTGCAATTCCCCCGAACAAAAGGTGCAGCTGGCCGCCCCCAAGGATTCCGCGAGCAATTGCAAAGCTTGTGGCCATAACCAGGGGGGCCACGACGGCATCGATATTTGCAACCCCCGCGCGACGTTTCCCTCCTCGTACGCCAATTGATCGATGATGGTTCAATTGGTGTACTGGGTGCTGGTTTTCAGCCAAAACCGTACAAGCCCGCGCATGATGAAACCATTGTTCGTCTAAAGGAGCTATTGAACAGCTAGGCTCGAATGAATCTGATTACAAAAATCGTGCTCGTTGGATGAAATGAAGTCAGTTGTGTTTAAAGTGGGTATTATGACAGATTTGAGCCAAAGTACCAAACGCTACGGTCATCTTAGAGAGATGAGACACTCATCGCCGTTGCGGTGTCACGGCCACTGGCTCTCTTGACAACCTATGTCCTATATGTTTTGCCGTTGCGGAGTCCTTCAGTCTTATTTGAGCAATTGTGGCTCACCAATCGAGTTTCAATGAGTTTGATCTATCGAAAGGAAATCGATGGCTTGCGTGCGATCGCGGTCGTGCCAGTCATTTTGTTCCATGCCAAGATTCCTTGGTTTAGCGGCGGCTACGTTGGTGTCGACATCTTCTTAGTAATTAGTGGATTCCTGATCACCTCAATTATCCTTGATGAATGCGATGCCGGGACCTTCACGATCGCCGGGTTCTATGAACGTCGCGCACGTAGAATATTGCCGGCACTATTCTTTGTGATGTTTTGCACAATTCCGTTTGCCTGGCTTTGGATGCCGCCCATCCAACTCACTGAGTATGCAAAAAGCCTCGTAGCGACGACGTTTTTCAGTTCGAATTTTTTGTTCTGGAAGGAAATTGGATACTTTATGACGGAGGCGGCGGAAAAACCGCTGCTTCATACTTGGAGCCTTGCGATTGAGGAGCAATACTACTTATTTTATCCGGTGCTTTTGTCGACGTTCTGGTTTCTTGGCAAGCGAAAACTGGCGGTTGGCGTCGGGTTGGTGGCGCTGGTGAGTTTTGGCATTTCATTGTGGGGATTCCCCTCTGATTCCGGGGCTAATTTTTATTTGATGCCATCGAGGGCCTATGAGCTATTGGCAGGTTCCGTCCTAGCGTTCACTGAGCAGAACCGGCCACTGCGCACGAGGTTTGGGATTTTTGGATTACAGGTACTTTCATGCATTGGACTGCTGATGATCGGTCTTGCAATCATCGGATTGGGCGAAGGGACGCCAAGTTCTGGCCCCTTTCTACTTTTGCCCGTGGTTGGAACATGGATTCTGCTGGCTTTTGCCGTGCCGGGCACAATCGTCAATCAACTTTTGTCGCAACGATTGCTGGTGTCCGTTGGCCTAGTGTCGTATAGCGCTTACTTGTGGCATCAACCGCTTTTTGCTTTTGCACGCCTGCGCGACGTTAATGCGCCGGGTACGCTTCTCAATGGCTTTATCTGTATCTTGGTCGGTATCCTCGCCTATTTGAGCTGGCGATATATTGAATTGCCATTCCGTCATCGCCAGACATTCACCCGCAGGGAAATTTTTACATTTGCAGCTGCTTCGGCACTTTCAATAAGTGCAATTGGGCTAGTGGGCGGCTTAACGAAAATTGGAAATTTAAGATTTCTCGATGCGGAATTAGCTGCAGTTGCGCCTGTGATATCGACTGATTCTGAATGTAATTGGAAAGTTCCATTGCCACAATTTCCGAAAATCGAGACGTGCCATTTTGGAGTGCAAAGTGGCGATGCCCCAATTATCCTCTGGGGTGACTCCCATGCGGACGCTCTGCTTGCGGCAGCTGATGAAGCTTTTAAAGAAAGTGGCAAAGTTGGGCTAAGAGTTCGCAATCGATATTGCCGTCCACTTGTGGGTACTTATGATAGCCAAGAATTCTCGAGAAAAAATGCTGATATCTGCGCAAAGTCGCAGGCCGCCGTAGTTGATTTTCTCGAAGTCTTAAAACCTAGGGCGGTAGTCATTGCCATGCGTTGGACTTTCCAATTATTTCCGATTGAAGGCAAGATAGACGAACTCGCGTTTGACAACGGTGAAGGTGGTCGCGAACAAGAGAGTTACCGTACCTATGCAGTTCTAAATTCATCGGGTCTGCTTGCTATGGGTGCGGACGAAAAGGCTGATACGATTCGGAAGTTCATCAAAAGCTTTGCCGTTATTGGAGTGCCCATCTTGATTCAGTATCCGGTTCCCGAAGTTGGCTGGAACGTTGCTAGCCTGAATTTCAAGCGACTTGTATCGACAGGGGTTGTCCCAAAAGAGATTACAACAAGCTTTCATCGATACAACGAACGCAATGCTTTTATTATAGGCGTCTTGGATTCTGTTATAAAAGCACCGAATACTTTGGCGATCAAGGTAAGTGAAATTCTTTGTAATAGTTATGTTGCGGATCGTTGCGCGGTTCAAATGAAAGGAATTCCATTTTATTTCGACGACGATCACCTAAGTAAAGACGGTGCGAAGCTGGTAGTCGCGGAAATTCTGAGCAAGCTGGGATGAAACAAATGCAAAGGTCTGCGCAACTTACATCACAAGCTGGCGGCTACGAAGACTAGGCATCTTATATTTCAACAGCTGCTGGGACAAAGCCGATTTGCAACGTTTTCAAGGTGCCGTTGGCTCGATTGAAAAGATGTTGTCATCATATTGTTCAACCTCGATTGAACGAAAACGCTGCAATACTTCGGATAAATCGCGAATGCGCTGTCGCACTTCTGTTAGCGAAGTATCGGGAAACCGGTGCTTAGTGTACGAAATGTTTCCTTTATGCCCGGGCTTGTTCAAATTCCGTCGTTTCAGAAATGCGCGCGCTTCTGCGTGGACGAATCCCATAAGCCATTGCGGAGAGAGAAGGGGCTTTGGCAATTTGGCAGACGCTGCAACTTCAATTATTGCGTCTGCAATCAATTCAGAAGCCAGCCGTCCCTCAATGGCGGAAGCGTGATTGGCCAGCAGTGCCGCTCTCTCTGGTGTTTGAATGCCATTGAGATGATGTTTCTTATGTATGACGGTATCGACAAGTTCAAACAACGCATCTTCGGTATGCACTATGGTACTTAGCGCGTTCGGTAAATGAAGGTCGTAAGATTGAGAAACGGCGGACTGGAAAGCAATCGGTTGGCCATCAAGAATGTAAGCTTCCAACCCGGTGGTGCAACCGTTGTGGATGACGGCTTCGCTAGCAAGAATCCACGGGATCACGCCATCTTCGTGGCTAACAAATACATTCGGTGCACCTTGGGCAGCTTTAATCCATGTCTCATGATTTTCGCTGGGGTGGGGACGCAGAATAAAATTTGTTTTAGGAAACCGGCTTGCAAGACGTGGTAGTAAGTTTAGAAATGACCGAAAGATTGCATATCGATGATGTGAGAGTTCCATCTCCCAGGTATTTGCACCAGCGTCCAACTTCTCTGGTGGCGCTAGCGCAGTAAGATTGGTGAAAAAATGGTTCAGCGAACCAAAATTCGTATTGATCAATATAAAGCGTCCATACTTGGCACTTAACTCTTTTGCTCTTGCTTGATGAAGGCCACGCATTTCTGGACGCATCAGATCAATGCGTCCATTGCCCGTTAGCAGTATTGGCGCACCATTGTATGCGGCCGCTTCGCGCCAAGCCAAAGCATTGTCAGGGCCCCATGCGAGAAGGCATTTTGCTTCTTTGAGAACCTCAGGATGCACCCTCGCCGTGCGATAAGTTGCACGAGTGTAATAGAGTTGGGCTTCTTCATCCTGTGCTATGAATTGATGCCCAAGTCTCTTCAATATTCTGACAATTTGAAGCGATGAATGGCGTACATCTTTTCCGAGGTAGACCGAGCGTGGCAAGCGCCCAAGCGCCATGTGGATATGATTGCGAGAACCAACAATTACCCTGTACCCTCGCTCGGCTAAAATACACCCAAGCAAAAGCTTTGAATCAAACTCGCGAGTTTTGATTTCGCATGGCAAAATAACGGTTTTAAGTAAGGATGGCAATTCTGGAACCTGATCAAAATACTGTCGACGGATGCGCAGAAGTGCCCCAGCGCGACTGACTTGTCCAGTCAATCTTCGCGCTTGACGGGCATGGCAGCGAAGTGCAATGACCCGCGAAATGGAATAAGGAGAAGTCCGCCGCTTTGTGGGCCAGCGTTGGCTCACCAGATGGCTGGCGAGACCAGGATCTTTGCTTTGAACCATACTTTCAGCCGCCAGGCTCCCAGTTCCATGTACACGCAACTCGTGGCGCTTTACAACAAAGTGGATTTAAAAGGCGAAGCAGCCTGTAAACGTCCGCCTGAAATGATTCCAATACGTATTATCATCCGGCCTAAATGCCTTGTTTTGCCTTGCCAGATGGTGAAAATGCGTCCTTCACGGCATGCTCGGTTGAATGACGCAAACCAGACATTGGAAGGGCGGCTGCCAAGCACCTCAATGTGCTCTATTGCTTCATTCTTGAAAACAAGGTGCAGTTTTTGTTCCCCAAAAGGCCCTTGCGCACTATTGTCGAAGGTTGAAAATTCACTTGTCCACAAAACGCCCTTAAATAACCGAGAAAAGTGCCGTCATGCGCAGCTCCATTGCATCTAAAATCGCATCAGTAGCCTTGGTTGTTGTCTCGCTTGTCCTGTCGCTGTGGCTGGTGGAAGTGGGTCTGCGACTATATTTCCACGGAACGGTTTTTTCGCCTATTGGTGACACCGTTTCGCAGGCGCGGCATCCCGTGCGCGGCACGTTTAACCGGCCCAATACCACTTACGGCATGTTAAAGTTGGCTTTTGCTGCCACCGCCCACATTAACTCTCGCGGCATCCGGGGCCCGGAATTCGATCAAGTGCCAAAGCCCGGAATGTACCGCATTTTGGTGGTGTCCGACTCGGGTTCGTTTGGCAGCGGTGTGAATGATGGCGAACCTCTGCCTGACCAAATGCAGGCCTTACTGGGCAAGGACAAATATGAGGTGATCAACTTCAGCGTTGCCGCATATACAACCGTTCAAGAATATCTCTGGTTGATCGATGAAGGGCTGTCTTACAAACCCAATATGGTTATTCTCGGCTTTGCGGCAGGCAATGACATTCAAACCAATTACTATCCCCTGCAGGCACTGTTTCAAAGCGATAGCAAGCGACCCTATGCGGTGGCCGATGGCCAGGGTGGGTTCACCATTGACAATAGTTACATGGTTGCTTCTGCAGAACGGGCAAAGAAGTTTAGCCTTGTCGGCACGGTCCGTGATTTCGTGGCAGGCCCTCTGGTTCAGCGTGTGATAGGCCAAGCTATTGAGGTAACAACAGGTGGCCGCAAAACCGATCCCAACATCTGGATTGGCTGGCCCTTCCTTTCTGAATATTCACTTGCTGATGCGGAAGGTGGACGCACGGTGGCTGACTATGATAAGCTATGGTCGGATGGTTGGGCTGTTACAAAGGCCGTCATCCGGGCGATGCGCGACAGG
>JANMPF010000205.1:0-4776 GCA_031369725.1 Rhodobiaceae bacterium
TGAAAAATTACACATTTACACATAACATGTGTAAATGGAGTGAAGTTAATGAAGAACATAACGCTATCAGTTGACGAAGAATCGCTTGAGGCCGTTCGTATTTACGCGGCAAAAAATAGCACAACGGTGAATGCCATTGTGCGGGAAACCTTTGATAAGAGTGCAAAATCTGAGGATCGCACCGAACGAGCACGCCGAAGATTGTTGGAATTGGCCGGGTCTTCCACGGCCGAAATGGGACCTGTGACATGGAAACGGGAAGACCTTTATGATCGTTGATGTCATGCTCGATACGAATGTGGTGGCCTATGCCGCATCGAGATTGCCAGAAGACCAGGCAAAAAAATCTGTGGCGCTTGAGCTGATTGCCTCATCAAAACTTGGCTTGTCGGCGCAAATTCTCCAAGAGTTTTATGTGACAGTAACCCGTAAAATGAAAGTTCCACTTGCCCATGATGAGGCATTGGACTGGCTTGAAGAGTTGGAACAGTTTCCCTGTGTGCCAATTGATTCATCATTGGTCTATCACGGCGCAGAAAATTCAAAACGATTTCAAATTTCCTATTGGGATGGCGCAGTGATTGCGGCGGCAGAGCGTTTGGGTGCTGCCATTGTCTATTCTGAAGATCTAAACCACGGCCAGAAATATGGCTCGGTTACTGTCATTAATCCATTTCAAGCCAACTGACGAAAGCACATCTGTCAATGTCCATTCTCATCAACAAGAAAACCCGCGTCATCTGTCAGGGCATTACCGGCAACAACGGGACGTTTCACACCGAACAGGCGATGGCCTATGGGACCCACATGGTGGCAGGGGTCACTCCCGGCAAGGGTGGCAGCAGGCATGTGGGCCTTCCGGTGTTTGATACCGTCTGGGAAGCCCGCGAAAAAACCGAGGCTGACGCCTCGGTGATCTATGTGCCGCCGCCATTTGCAGCCGATGCCATTCTCGAAGCCATTGACGCGGAAATTCCGCTTGTCGTTTGCATCACCGAGGGCATTCCGGTACTCGACATGGTGCGCGTGAAGCGGGCCTTGATTGGTTCCAAGACCCGCCTCATTGGGCCGAACTGCCCAGGCGTGCTCACGCCGAATGAATGCAAGATCGGCATTATGCCGGGCAATATTTTCAAGAAGGGTTCAGTGGGCATTGTTTCACGCTCGGGAACCCTTACCTATGAAGCAGTGTTTCAAACCACCCAGGAAGGCCTTGGCCAAACCACGGCTGTGGGCATCGGCGGCGACCCCGTCAAAGGTACCGAATTTATCGACATTCTGGAAATGTTTTTGGCCGACCCCAAGACCCAATCCATCATCATGATTGGTGAAATCGGCGGCTCGGCAGAGGAAGATGCAGCAGAATTCATTCGCAAATCCAGGATCAAGAAGCCCATGGCAGGCTTTATTGCGGGCCGTACCGCCCCTGCCGGCCGCCGCATGGGTCATGCCGGCGCAATTATTTCCGGTGGCAAGGGCGGGGCTGAATCCAAGATTGATGCCATGAAACGGGCTGGCATTGCGGTTTCTGACTCCCCCGCTATGTTGGGCAAAACACTCATGCAGAAATTGAAACGTAAATAAGACATAAAAACCAGTATAACCCAGTCTTTAGGCCAGACAGGGTTACTGGCTTTCGGAAATGGCGGCGATGAATAAAACAGATCTGATTACGGCTTTCGAGCAATCCTCATTCCTCTATGGCGGCAATGCCCAGTTCATTGAGGGTCTCTATGCCAAATATCTTGCAGATCCCGCCGCCGTGGACACCCACTGGCGGCAGTTTTTTGCCGGGCTGGACGATGACCCGGCAACGGTAAAGGCACCAGCGAGCGGCCCTTCCTGGCAGAAGAAAAACTGGCCCCTGCCGCCATCGAGCGAGCTGATCTCCGCTTTTGATGGCAATTGGCCAACAGTTGAAAAGGTCGTTGCCGCCAAGCTTGAAGCCAGGGCCAGGGATGTGGGCTCCGGCCAATCCGTTGACGAGGTGCGCAAAGCCACCATGGATTCGGTGCGCGCCCTCATGATGATCCGCGCCTTCCGCATGCGTGGCCATTTGGCAGCTGACCTTGATCCCCTGAAACTTGCCGAGCGCCCACCGCAGCCCGAACTCGACCCCGCATCCTATGGCTTTAACGACGCCGATTTGGACCGCCCCATTTTCCTCGACAAGGTTTTGGGCCTCGAACAGGCCTCCATTCGCCAGATCCTCGATATTGTCAAGCGTACCTATTGCTCAACACTCGGTGTTGAGTTCATGCATATCTCCGACCCGGCACAGAAAGCCTGGCTGCAGCAGCGCATCGAAGGCGAGCACAAGGAAATTTCATTCACCCCGGAAGGCAAGAAAGCCATTCTCAAAAAGCTCATCGAGGGCGAAGGCTTTGAGAATTTCCTTAACGTGAAATATACCGGCACCAAACGCTTCGGCCTTGATGGCGGCGAAAGCATGATTCCAGCCCTTGAACAGATCATCAAGCGTGGCGGCCAGCTCGGCATAAAGGACATCGTGTTTGGCATGGCCCATCGCGGCCGCCTGAATGTGCTGGCCAATGTGATGTCAAAACCCTTCTCTGCCATTTTCCACGAATTCAAGGGCGGCTCCTCCACCCCCGATGAAGTGGAAGGTTCGGGTGATGTGAAATACCATTTGGGTTCATCGTCAGATCGCGTGTTTGATGGCAACACCGTGCACCTCTCGCTCACCGCCAATCCATCCCACCTGGAAATTGTTGACCCCGTTGTGTTGGGCAAGGCCCGCGCCAAGCAGGACCAGCGCGGTGACAAGGAGCGCACATCCGTGCTGCCGCTCCTCATTCAAGGCGATGCGGCTTTTGCCGGCCAAGGTGTTGTGGCTGAATGTTTTGGGCTGTCAGGGCTGCGCGGCCACCGCTCCGGCGGTTCCATTCACTTCATCGTCAACAATCAAATCGGCTTTACCACCAGCCCGCAATTCTCGCGCTCTTCGCCCTACCCGTCCGACGTTGCAAAAATGATTGAAGCACCAATTTTCCACGCCAACGGTGATGATCCGGAAGCGGTGGTGTTTGCCGCCAAAATCGCCACGGAATTCCGCCAGAAATTCAAGAAGCCCGTCGTCATCGACATGTTCTGCTATCGCCGCTATGGCCACAACGAAACCGACGAGCCGTTTTTTACCCAACCCTTGATGTACAAGGAAATTGCCACCCACAAAACCATTGTCACGATTTATTCTGCCCGTCTCATTGCCGAGGGCGTGATCACGGCGGCAGACTTTGAGACAATGAAAGCCGATTACCGCAAGAGTCTCGACGAAGACTTCTCCGCCTCCGAAGGCTACAAGGCCAACAAGGCCGACTGGCTCGACGGGCGCTGGTCTGGCATGACATCCGCCAAGGACCTTGACGATCCGCGCAAAGGTCTAACCGGCGTTGAGATTTCCAAGCTGAAGGATTTGGGCGCCAAAGTGACCAAGGTTCCCAAAACCTTCTCCGTGCACAAAACCATGCAGCGCGTTCTCGATGCGCGCCGCAAGATGATCGAAGAAGGTGCTGGCCTCGATTGGGCCATGGGTGAGAATCTCGCCTTTGCGACCCTTCTCGATGATGGTTTTAAGATCCGCCTGTCCGGGCAGGACGTGCAGCGCGGCACCTTCTCGCAGCGCCATGCCGTGTTGGTTGACCAGCAAACCGGCAGGCTTTACACGCCACTCAATCACCTCGTGAAAGACCAGCGGATCAAGATCGAGGCCATCAATTCCATGCTGTCGGAAGAGGCAGTGCTCGGATTTGAGTATGGCTATTCACTGGCCGAACCCAATTCGCTCACCATTTGGGAAGCCCAGTTCGGTGACTTTGCCAATGGCGCGCAGGTTCTTTTCGATCAGTTTATTTCAAGCGGCGAGCGCAAATGGCTGCGCATGTCGGGCCTTGTGTGCCTGCTGCCCCACGGCTATGAAGGCCAGGGGCCCGAGCATTCCTCGGCAAGACTGGAACGCTTCCTGCAGATGTGTGGGGAAGACAACATGCAAATTGTAAATTGCACCACACCGGCAAATTATTTTCATGTCTTGCGCCGCCAGTTGAAACGCGATATCCGCAAACCCTTGATCGTGATGACCCCTAAGTCCTTGCTGCGCAACAAGCGGGCGACTTCCCGGCTGGACGAGATTGCCGCCGGAACGTCTTTCCATCGCACCCTGTGGGACGATGCAGAAATTCTCAAAGACCAGCCCGTCAAGCTCGCGAGCGACGACAAGATCCGCCGTGTCGTGATGTGTTCGGGCAAAGTCTACTATGACCTCTATGAAGAACGTGAAAAGCGCGGGCTCACCGATATCTATCTCTTGCGTGTTGAACAACTCTATCCGTGGCCCCACAAGGCGCTCATCCTTGAGCTTGCACGTTTCAAAAACGCCGAGTTTATGTGGTGCCAGGAAGAGCCCATGAACATGGGTGCATGGACCTATGCCCAGCCCAATATTGAGCGGGTTCTGGAATTCATCAAGGCCACGACGACACGGCCGCGCTATGCCGGTCGCCAACCATCGGCCTCCACCGCCACCGGTTTAATGAGCAGGCATCTCAAGGAATTGAAGGCATTCCTCGAGGATGCATTGGGCTAAGGGAATAGGGATAACATAATGACTAAAGAAATTCGCGTGCCCGCACTCGGTGAATCCGTCACCGAAGCAACCATTGCAAAATGGTTCAAGAATGTGGGCGACACGGTCAAAGCCGACGAGCCCATGGTGGAACTTGAAACCGACAAGGTAACGGTCGAGGTGCCAGCCCC
>JANMPF010000214.1:0-8266 GCA_031369725.1 Rhodobiaceae bacterium
AACGGTCCACCTCGGATTCGACAGCCGAAACGACCACAACACGGAGAACTGACACACTTGAGCATACCCCCCAGGAGGCCAACAGTTATACGCGGTGCCGCCCCCCCGATAAAAGAAGAAGGCAACAAGATCAACCACCGCATTGACGCGCGCGAAGTGCGCCTCATTGGAGCAGATGGACAGAATGTGGGCGTCGTTCCCACCCGTCAAGCCCTCGCAATGGCCGAGGAAGCCAATCTGGATCTGGTTGAAATTTCCCCGGATGCGGTGCCGCCGGTGGCCAAGATCCTCGATTACGGCAAATTCAAATTCCAGGAGCAGAAAAAGGCCGCCGAAGCCCGCAAGAAGCAAAAGGTCATCGAGATCAAGGAGATCAAGATGCGCCCGATGATTGACGATCATGACTATGACGTCAAAATGAAGGCCATCAGGCGCTTCTTCGAAGAAGGTGACAAGGTCAAGGTCACTTTACGCTTTCGTGGCCGTGAAATGGCCCACCAGGAGCTGGGTCACCGGCTTTTGAACCGGGTGAAGGCCGACACGGCCGAGATCGCCAAGGTTGAATCTGATGCGCGCTTTGAGGGCCGCCAGATTGTGATGATTATCGCCCCCAAATAATTTCCATTGGCCGAGCTGGCAAAACCGTTCATGGTTTTGTCAGTTTCACTTTTGTAAGCGATGCTGAGATGGTTTTGCGGCGTAATCTCATTTGGCTTGTGGTGGCTGGCGGCCTTGCCTTGCCGCAAGTGGCTGTGCGGGCCGAAGATGGCGATTCCGATACGGATGACCAGACCCGCGCCCTTGATGCGGTCAAGAACAATCACGCGGCATCGCTGAAGGAAATTCTCGCCATTGTGCACCAGCAATATGCTGGCGATGTGGTGCAGGTCAGCCTCTCGGGTTCGGGCGAAAACCTGATTTACCGCATCAAGCTCATTGACCAGGACAATCACCTTATCGAAGTGCGCGTCAACGCCCACAGCCGCCTGATTGTTTCCGTGAAGGGCGCATGATGCGGGTGTTGATTGTTGAAGATGAAGCGCGCATTGCCGCTGATATCAAAGCCGCGGTGACAACCGGCGGTTATGTAGCGGAAATTGCCACCGAGGGTGAACATGCATGGTTTCTTGGCAGCACGGGAAATTATGCGGCCATCATTCTCGACCTCGGCCTGCCAAAACTCGATGGCCTCACCATTCTCAGGCGCTGGCGCCAGGAGGGCCTGTCAACTCCGGTGATCATCCTGACAGCGCGCAGTGCCTGGGCTGAACGGGTTGATGGCATTGATGCAGGTGCCGATGATTACCTGCCCAAGCCGTTTCGCATGGAAGAGCTCATGGCAAGATTGCGGGCGCTGCTCCGCCGTTCAACCGGGCAGGCCCAGCCCATCATGACGATTGGTCCGGTCAGCGTTGACCCGCGCACGCAACTGGTAAGTGTCAATGGGGTTGCCGTTTCCCTCACCCCGCTCGAATACCGCTTGGCGAGTTACCTGTTTCACCACCGTGACCGGGTGGTTTCGCAAAGTGAATTGGGTGATGCACTATATGCGCATGACAATAACAGGGACAGCAATGCGATTGAAGCCCTGGTTGGGCGCCTGCGCAGGAAACTCAAGGTTAAAATCATCGATACACGGCGCGGCTTTGGTTACATCGCCACCGCAACACGCCCATGAAAACCGGCTCGTTGCGTTTGCGCCTGCTTGTTGCGGCGGCCATTTCAATTGCCGCTGCGCTGTTCATTGCAGGTCTTGCACTTACCTCATTGTTTGAGCAACAGGTGCGCACGCGCGTGATGCAGGAACTTGACAATGACCTGCTGCAGTTGGCGGGCTCGATAGAAATCAATGAGGCGGGGGACATCAACGTCCTGCAGACCCTTGCCGACCCCCGGTTTCAAACACCCTATGGTGGAAAATATTGGTACATCGACCAACTCGCACCTTCGATAAAGAAACAGGCATTGCGGTCGCGTTCCTTGTGGGATGCCGACATAACAGGAAATTTGGGGCCGGAAGGCGAGCCACTTGTCGCAGCGGAAAGAACCATCACGGTAAAAAACGCCGCCGGTGATATTTCGTTGCGCCTTGTGGTGAGTACCCATGTTACGGAAATCACTGCACCACTGAGCCGTTTTCGCAACCAGCTCACCCTCTATCTTTCGCTTATCGGTTTGGCGCTCACTGCAGCTGCGTGGCTGCAAGTTTCCATCGGCCTGAAGCCATTGCAGGCTTTACATGAGCAACTGTCGCTGCTCGATACGCACAAATCCAGGCGTCTCACCGGGGAATTTCCAACCGAGGTTGAACCACTGGTATCAGAACTCAATAATGTCTTGGACTTGCGCGACAAATCGCTGGCGCGGGCGCGCCACCGGGCGGGTGATCTCGCCCACGGATTGATGACACCGCTTACCATCCTTTCGGCCATCGCCCGCAAAGTGCCGCAGCGGGGTGCCGAAATTGACGAGCAAATTGAAAATATGCGTGCCCATGTCGAACGCAGCCTCATGCGCGCACGATTATCAAGCGGCCGCGGCCATGAATTAACAGTACTTGCCGAAGCCGTCGAGGCTGTGTTTGCAACGGTGCAAAAATTGCCAAGAGGTAGTAGAATCCAATGGCTGAATAGTGTTGCGAAAGATGTGGTGGTGCCGCTGGAACGCAGCGATCTTGTGGAACTCCTCGGAAACCTGTTGGACAACGCCCGCAAATTTGCAAAATCACAAGTTCAGGTGAGCTACAGCAATCAGAGCATTGTCGTCGAAGACGATGGACCGGGAGTTGCCGAAACCGAGATAGCCCACATCCACCAGCGTGGCCGCAGGCTGGACGAAAGCCGCCAGGGTTTTGGGCTGGGGTTGGCCATTGTTGAGGATATTGCAGACCTTTACCAGCTGGAGTTGAGCTTTATGCGGTCCGATTTGGGGGGATTGCGGGTAAAATTGGGGATCAGGCCCTAACATATTGCATCGGCGGCCAATTTCTGCTTAACAGCCCATCTTAAGCCGCCTGGCCTGTAAAGGGCATGCCATGGCGGCTTCCTATTGCTTTGAAAGGACTATTGCAAAATGCCCAAGATGAAAACGAAATCCGCGTGCAAGAAGCGCTTTAAAATGACCGCTTCCGGGAAAATTCGTGCTGCCGGTGCTGGCAAGCGCCACGGCATGATCAAGCGCACGAACAAGCAGCTCCGCAACCAGCGCGGCACCATGGTTTTGTCTCCCGGTGATACGGGCATTGTCAAAATCCACATGCCATACGCGCGCTAAGGGATAGGAGAAAACCATGCCACGTTCAAAGGGCGGTACAGTCGCCCGCAAATCCCACAAAAAAGTCATGTCGCAGGCGAAGGGCTATTTCAGCCGTCGCAAAAACGTATTTCGCGTTGCCGTTCAGGCGGTCGAAAAGGCGGGCCAATATGCCTACCGCGACCGGCGCACCAAGAAGCGCAATTTCCGCGCCCTGTGGATACAACGCATCAATGCTGCAACCCGCGAATTGGGCCTCACCTATGGCCGGTTTATTTACGGGCTTGGCAAGGCCGGCATCGAAGTGGACCGCAAGGTTCTCTCGGATCTTGCGATCCATGATCCGTCGGGCTTTGCTGCACTTGTTGATAAGGCCAAGGCTGCTCAATAAGTAAACGCCTAAGTTTGATTTCCTTGGCCGGGCCGTTGGTGTGCAGACATCCAGAGGTCCGGCCAATTGGTTTTAAGGACCACGCTCCATGAGTCTTGAACAAGATATTTTGCAACAGGTCGCTGCCGCCTCTGATGAAGCGGCGCTGGAAGCCGTTCGTGTTGCCACCCTTGGCAAGAAGGGTTCAATTTCCGAGCAGATGAAATCATTGGGGGCCATCGCGCCGGAGAAACGGAAGTCAGCGGGGGCGGCTCTCAATGTGTTGAAAGACACGGTGGCCGATGCAATTGCGCAGCGAAAATTGGTGTTGCAGGGAACCCAGCTTGAGCAGCGCCTGTTGTCAGAAAAGATTGATGTGACTTTGCCTGCACGCCCTGAACCACGCGGCACCGTTCATCCCGTCAGCCAAGTGTGGGAAGAAGTCGTGCAGATTTTTGGCGATCTCGGTTTTGCGGTGGCAGAGGGCCCCCATATCGAGGATGATTTTCACAACTTCACAGCCCTCAATATTCCGCCGGAACACCCCGCCCGGCAAGAGCAGGACACATTCTATTTCAATGAGAAGGCCGATGGCAGCCGCATGGTTTTGCGCACCCACACAAGTCCCGTGCAAATCCGCACCATGTTGGCGTCCACACCTCCCATCCGCATCATAGCACCTGGCCGCACATTCCGCAGCGACAGCGACATGACGCACACGCCGATGTTCAACCAGATCGAGGGTCTGGTGATTGACGAGACAACCCATATGGGCCACCTGAAATGGATTCTGGCGGAGTTCTGCAAGAGTTTCTTTGAGGTCGATGACGTCAAAATGCGTTTCCGCGCCTCGCATTTTCCGTTCACCGAACCATCGATGGAAGTTGACATCAATTGCTCATGGGAAGGCGGCCAGGTGAAAATCGGCCAAGGCAATTCATGGCTTGAAATCCTGGGTTCAGGCATGGTGCACCCAAACGTGATCAAGGCTGGCGGGCTTGATCCCGACAAGTACCAAGGCTTTGCCTTTGGCCTGGGGCTGGACCGCATCACCATGCTGAAATACGGCATCCCCGACTTGCGCGCCTTTTTTGAAGCGGATTTGCGTTGGTTGAGACATTACGGATTCCGCGCCCTGACTGTGCCGACGTTGCCGGGGGGATTGTCATGATGGCGCTCATTCAATCTTCCTCCTCCCCTCAGGGGGAGAAGGTTAATCTTCACTTCGGCCTCACATCATGAAATTCACCCTTTCCTGGCTCAAGGAATATCTCGATACACCCGCAACTCTTGAGCAGATCGTTGAGGGCCTGGTTGGTGTTGGTCTCGAGGTTGAAGAGCTCAACGACAAGACCAAGATGCTGGCACCGTTCAAGGTGGCCTATGTCATTGAGGCCGCCAAGCACCCCAATGCCGACAAGCTCAAGCTGTGCAAAGTGGAAACCGATACGGGCATTATTCAAGTTGTCTGCGGTGCACCTAACGCCCACACCGGCATGAAAGCGATTATCGCATTGCCGGGTGCGATTATTCCATCGAGTGGTGAAACGCTGGAACCGGGCATGATCCGCGGCTCGGAAAGCCAGGGCATGTTGTGTTCAGAGCGGGAACTGCTGATCAGTCAGGAGCATGACGGGATCATTGAAGTCAGCAGCGATTGGCCGGTGGGAACACCTGCGGTTAAAGCACTTGGCCTTGATGACCCGATGATTTACGTGAAGGTGACGCCGAACCGGCCCGACGCGCTGGGGATTTACGGCATCGCGCGCGATCTTGCCGCCAAGGGTTTGGGAAAACTCAGGCCGGTGAACGCAAAGCCCGTTGCTGGTACATTTCGCTCACCCATCAACGTGTCGCTGGATTTTGAAGATACAACGCCCTGCCCGCTATTTGTCGGCCGCTATATCAAGGGGGTGAAGAATGCCGCCTCGCCGGAATGGTTGCAGCGGCGTTTGAAAGCTATTGGCCTTCGCCCAATTTCCACACTGGTTGACATCACCAACTACATTACCTTTGCCTATGGCCGCCCTTTGCATGTGTTTGATGCCGACAAGGTGAAGGGCAACATTCATGCCCGCATGGCGAGGGATGGAGAAACGATCGCAGCTCTCGATGGCAAGAACTACACACTCACCTCAGGCATGACGGTTATTGCCGATGATCATGGGGCCCACGGTGTGGCCGGGATTATTGGCGGTGAAGCATCGGGTTGTTTGGAAACAACAACAAACGTATTTCTCGAAGCTGCCTATTTCGATCCCCTGCGCACGGCGGCGACGGGTCGCAAGCTCGGCATTGTATCTGACGCGCGCTACCGTTTCGAGCGCGGGGTTGATCCTGCCTTTACGCCAGTGGGGGCTGAAATCGCAACGCAGATGATCGTTGACCTCTGTGGTGGCTCGCCGTCACAGCCCGTCATTGCTGGCGACATTCCGCACAACAGGCGGTCCTTCACCTTGCGTTCAACGCGCGTGAAGACATTGGCTGGGGTAGATATTCCGCTTGCCGAGCAAAAGCGCATGCTTGTTGCACTTGGATTCACCGTGACGGAGACAGCCCACGGGCTGGACTGCAGCGTTCCCTCATGGCGGCCGGATGTGCGCGGTGAGGCCGATCTGGTGGAAGAAGTGGCGCGCATTTACGGGGTGGACAATATTCCACCTGCTGCCATGGAACGCAGCCATGCAATCGCAAAGCCGGTTCTCAACACCTTGCAAAGGCGCATGCTGGCTTCGCGGCGCGCACTTGCTGCGCGTGGCTTCAATGAAGCGGTGACGTGGAGTTTCATTCCCGAAGACCATGCCAAACTCTTCGGCGGTGGACAGGCGGAATTGAAACTGGCCAACCCCATCTCAATTGAACTTTCCGACATGCGCCCCTCGCTCATTGCCAACCTCGTGGCCGCCGCTGGCCGCAACGGCAAGCGCGGGCTAGCCGATCTTGCGATGAGCGAAATCGGCCATGCCTATGCTGGCGACCGGCCGGAAGACGAAACCTTGCGCGCCTGTGGCGTGCGGCGTGGGTCTGCCGTTTCGCGTTCCTGGCTAGGTGGAATGCGTCCCGTGGATGTCTTTGATGCGAAGGCCGATGCGCTGGCGGTTTTGGAGGCAGCGGGTGCTGCGGTTGCCAGCTTGCAAGTTGTTGCCAGTGCGCCAGGTTGGTTTCACCCCGGGCGCTCCGGCACCATTCAAATGGGTCCGCAGAACAAGCTCGCCTACTTTGGTGAAATTCATCCGCGGGTGCTGGCGGCGATGGATGTGAAGGGGCCGCTTGCCGCTTTCGAAGTGGTGCTTAATGCCATTCCGGTGCCGAAGTCAAAATCAGCAACGCGTGCCGCACTGAATGCTTCCGATCTTCAGCCGGTCACCCGCGATTTTGCTTTCGTCGTGGATGATGCGGTGGAGGCCGACAAGCTGATCAAGGCGGCAAAGGCTGCTGACAAGGCGCTGATTGTGGAGGCAATCGTGTTTGATGTGTTCAAGCTGGATGGGGCCAAGAAATCCTATGCCGTTGAGGTCACCTTGCAGCCACGCGACAAAACCTTCACGGATGAAGAAATCGAAGCCGTGTCACAAAAGATTATCGCAAGTGTTGCGAAGGCAACGGGTGGAGTGCTGAGGAGTTAAGGGGCCCTTACTTTAAACCCACTTGAATACCACAAAACCCCAGGCCAGCGCCAACACCAGGCCGCCCCACAGCGGCACGCCGAAAATTCCAAGCCAGGCGAGAAATATGAATGCGCTGCCGAGCAGTGTGATGAACAGCCGGTCACCGCGTGTTGTATCGAGCCCGAAGATGCCATGGCGGGGATCGCCGCCTGGCACATAATATTCCCAAACCCCCATGGCGGCGATGCTGCCGAACACGAAGATGAAAAAAAAGGCGGTGGGCCAGGTCCATGCCATCCATGAGGTGATTGACGTATTATCCATGGCGCTTTCTCCTTACACGCGGCCGAGGGCAAAGCCCTTGGCGATATAGTTGCGCACGAAATAGATGACGATGGCCCCTGGAATGAGCGTCAGCGAACCGGCTGCTGCCAGCAATCCCAGTTGATAGCCTGAGGCGCTGGCGGTCTTGGTCATAATCGCGGCAATGGGTTTTGCGGCAACGGCGGTCAAGGTTTTTGCCAATAGCAGTTCCACCCATGAAAACATGAAACAGAAAAAGCACGCCACGCCGATGCCGGCCGCTATGGTTGGAATGAAAATGCGGAAGAAAAAGCGCGGGAAGGAATAGCCGTCAACGAAAGCTGTCTCATCCAGGGCCTTGGGAACGCCTGACATGAAGCCTTCAAGAATCCATACGGCCAGCGGGATGTTGAAGAGTGTGTGGGCCAAAGCCACAGCCCATGGCGTGTCGAACAGGCCCACTTCCGAATAGAGCTGGAACACCGGGAGGGCAAACACGGCAGGTGGTGCCATGCGGTTTGACAGCAGCCAGAAGAACAAATGCTTGTCGCCCAAAAAGCGATAGCGCGAAAATGCATAAGCTGCTGGCAACGCAACAGAAACCGAAAGAATGGTGTTGATCACCACATATTCGATGGAATTCACATAGCCCAGGTACCAGGACGGATCAGTCAGGATTGTGGCATAATTGGCGAGCGTGAACTGGTGCGGATAGATGGTAAAGCCACCCAAT
>JANMPF010000216.1:0-3844 GCA_031369725.1 Rhodobiaceae bacterium
TGGGCTGGACCCAACCTGGCGGCAGGCCGCATGCCGAAACCCAAGCCCTGAAAATGGCCGGAGAGCAGGCACGTGGTGCAACCGCCTACGTCACCCTCGAACCCTGCGCCCATCACGGTCGCACCGGCCCCTGCGCTGCAGCACTCGTCAACGCCGGAATTGCCCGTGTCGTGACCGCAATCGAAGACCCGGACCCCCGCGTTTCCGGCGGCGGACATGCCATGCTGAAGGCTGCAGGTGTAACGGTGGAAACCGGATTATGCGCAGAAGCAGCCACCCATGATCTCGCTGGATTCCTCATGCGGATAACCGGGAAACGCCCCTATGTTATTCTAAAGATTGGAATATCTGCTGACGGGAAGATCGCCGCCGGTCCCGGCCTTCGCACCCCGATAACCGGCCCCGAGGCAAATGCCCGTGTCCACCTGATGCGCGCCCAAAGTGATGCAATCCTTGTAGGCCTGGGCACGGTTCTCATCGACGACCCTGACCTAACCTGCCGCTTGCCCGGCATGGCGACCCGCTCTCCCATTCGCATTGTCGCCGATACGCGGCTGTCCATTCCCCCAAACGCCAGGCTGGTAAAAACCGCAAGTGCTGCGCCCGTCTGGATATTGTCTACCCGCAACGGCAACGTTGGGGCTGGAATCACGGTAATTGACTGCCAGCAAACTCAGTTTGGCTGGGTGGATTTTGTCGATGCCTTCCAGCGCCTGGCCGAACGGGGCATAAACAACCTCATGGTCGAAGGCGGCTCTCATGTCTCCCACAGTCTTTTGCAAGCTGATCTTGTGGACGAGGTGCAGCTTTTCCAAAGCCCCAAAATCATCGGCCCGCAAGGAACCGACGCAATCGCCGGTATGCCGCTGTCGCAACTCGATATCCGCTATAAGCATAGTGCAAAGGAAACACTTGGAACCGATACGCTGACTGTCTATGAACGGCGCTAATCATGTTCACTGGAATTGTCACCGATGTTGGCGAAGTCATAGGCGTTGAAAGGCGCGGTGACACCCGCTTTACCATTGCTTGCAGCTTTGCGCCGGAAACGCTTGCGGTTGGCGCATCCGTTTCCTGTTCCGGCTGCTGTCTCACTGCAATCGAAATGGCAAGACTGCCAGATGGCCGCGGCACATTTGCCGTCGAGGCCTCCGCCGAAACCCTGCATGTGACCACACTCAAGCACTGGAAGGTTGGCACACGGATCAATCTCGAGCGCGCCCTGAAAATGGGTGATGAACTCGGCGGTCACATCGTGTCGGGTCATGTTGATGGATTGGGTGAAATTCTTTCCATTGTGCCGGAAGGCGATTCCAAGCGGTTTTCCTTCAAAGCGCCCGGCGATATCGCCCGCTTCATCGCGCATAAAGGTTCAGTCACACTCGCTGGAACTTCGCTCACCGTTAACGAGGTTGAGGGCAATACTTTTGGCGTCAACATCATTCCGCACACCCAGAAAGTCACCACCTGGGGCACCGCAAAAATTGGTGATGCCGTGAACATTGAAATTGATATGCTGGCGCGCTATGTGGCCCGTCTGGCCGAGTTCGAGAAGTCATGAAAACTGAAAAGAAAACCACCGCCCCGGCAAAGCTGAAGGCCCACGTTCTCATCCTGGAAGCGCGCTTCTATGAGGCGTTGTGCGATGAGCTTTGCAATGGTGCCATTGCCGCCATTGAGCGGGCAGGGGCCACATGGGAGCGTATGGCCGTTCCCGGCGCATTTGAATTGCCCGGCGCCATTGCCCTTGCGGAAATTTCCAGCTCTTACGATGGTTATGTGGCTGTGGGCTGTGTGTTGCGTGGTGATACCACCCATTACGAAATCGTCTCCAGCGAAAGCGCCAGCGGCCTCATGTCATTGACCCTTGAAGGCCTGTGCATCGGCAACGGCATTCTCACCTGCGAGAATGAGGAGCAGGCCTGGACTCGCGCCCGTGTCTCTGAAATGGACAAGGGCGGAGGTGCCGCGCAAGCAGCCCTTGCCATGATACGTTTGAAGCGCATCATGGAAGCAAAGGTCACCCAATGACCACCAAGCGTTCAAAGCCTGTCACCAAATCCGCTGCCCGCCTGGGTGCTGTACAGGCACTTTATCAAATGGATCTCGCCGGAACCGATGTGGGTGAAACCCTTGCGCAATTCTCATCGCGCGTGATGGGTGAAAATTTTGATGATGGCCAGTGCGGCGAAGCCGACTACAAATTCCTCAAACTCATTGTTGATGGCACCGTGCGCGAACAGGCAGTCATTGACCCAACGGTTGATGCCATCCTCGACCAGGCGTGGCCCATCCATCGCCTCGATGCAACAGTGCGCGCCATCCTGCGTGCCGCTGCCTATGAAATCATGTTTATGGAAAACGTGCCGACCCGTGTCGCCATCAGTGAGTATCTCGATGTGGCAGGCGCATTCTTTGGCGAAGAGGAGCCCCGTCTCATCAATGGCGTGTTGAACACACTCGCCAGAGCCAGACGCCCCGGCGAGTTTGCCGCATGACCTCTGTTGCCATAGCCAGGCGCAACATCTTGCTGCTGGCAATTTCACAAGCGCTCTATTCTTGTTGTGTCATCACTGTGTTCAGCACCGGCAGCCTTGTTGGACTGATGCTGGCTCCCAATGCCGGCCTTGCAACGCTTCCCATCACGGCCTTTGTCGTAGGCGCGGCACTCACCACCATTCCGGCCTCGCTCACCATGCAGCGCGTGGGCCGCATTCCTGTATTTTTAACCGGTGCACTTGCATGCGTGACGGGTGCCGCCATTGCGGTATTGGCAATCTATACGAAAAATTTCCCGCTGTTCTGTGCATCCTGCGCATTGCAAGGCATATTCCAGTCCACCAGCGGCTTCTATCGCTTTGCCGCCGTTGAAGGCGCACAGCCTGAAATGAAACCCCTGGCCATTTCATGGGTGCTCACCGGAGGCGTGGTGGCAGCCATTGCCGGAACCTTGATTGCCAGCGGAACCTCCAACTTGCTGGCCCCTTTCACCTTCGCAGGTTCCTACGCTGCGGTTATCGCAATTGCCAGCATCGCCATGGTGGTGCTTACGTTCCTGCGTTTGCCAAAGCCCACGGCAGAGGAAGTGCACGGCATCAGCCGCCCGTGGAGCGAACTCCTGCGCCAGCCCCGCCTTATCGTTGCCATGGCCAGTGCCACACTGAGCTACGGCATGATGAACCTGATGATGACGGCGGCTCCCGTGGCCATGGTGGGCAGCGGCTTCGACACTTTCGATGCATCCTGGGTTATCCAGTGGCATGTGCTGGCCATGTTTGTGCCGAGCTTCTTTACCGGCCACCTCATCAGGAAATATGGCGCTGAAAGAATCGCAGGGTCCGGAATGGTGCTTCTGGCCTTGGCAGGTGTGACGGGCCTTGCCGGCATCACGTTCGGCCACTTTGCCGTAGCGCTCATCCTGCTTGGCCTTGGCTGGAATTTCGGCTTCATCGGCGGCACCACCATGCTCACTTTATGTTACAACCCGGCTGAGCGCGGCAAGGTGCAGGGTGCCAATGATTTCATCATGTCAACAGTGGTGGCCATGGCCTCCTTCAGTTCAGGTAAAATTCTGGCCATTGCGGGCTGGAATTTCGTCAACATTGCAATCTTCCCGATGGCGCTCGCCGCACTTGTGCTGATCGCCTGGCAGTCACTGAAGATGCCTCGCGCAAACAACTAACCCACGTTTCGTCATTCCCTCACACCCCCAAATCTATCATTCTGGCGAGACGCCACCCCACTTCATCATTCCGGCGCCCATTTATCTGTCATTCCGGCGCAAGCCGGAATCTGGCTGCAATTTATTCTGAACGAGATTCCGGCTTGCGCCGGAATGACAGAT
>JANMPF010000222.1:0-2945 GCA_031369725.1 Rhodobiaceae bacterium
TGCCATGCGCCTGCGGGCCCGGGCGGGGGTGGTGGTCAATGGTCTTTCAATCCACAATGAAGATGAGAATTTGGCCAGCTATTACGCCACGCAAGTAGCCGCAGGCCCCGGCAGCTTTGCCATGGATGTGGCAAACTATGATGATTTCAAGGAAGCGATAAGACTGAAACTGTTGCGCGAAATCAGGCCACTCACAGCTTCGCTGGAGCTTGCACGAAGGCAGGACGGCAGGACGGGACGTTGAACTTCTACGC
Source organism: Rhodobiaceae bacterium (assembly GCA_031369725.1). GTDB lineage: Bacteria > Pseudomonadota > Alphaproteobacteria > Rhizobiales > Aestuariivirgaceae > Aestuariivirga. The sequence goes on from JANMPF010000222.1 coordinate 255, forward strand.
CCGCGCTCCGCCCAGAAACAATTCAATGGCGCTATCAACCACAACCTCAATGCCGATTTGATCGGCAATGCTTGGAATGCCGAAAAGGCAGGGTTTGGTAATGCCCGATTGCATGAGGTCGATGAATTGCGTGGCGGTGAGTTTGGGGTCACGGCGTTTCAAGGTGCCATCGTCCATTTTGCGTTCAAGATAGGCAGACAATTTTCCAATGCCATAGGCCGGGCCCGCTTCATAAAAGATGCGGCCGAGTTCGGGAAACTTTCCCGAGGCGGAAATGACGAGCCGTACATAGGCGAGCGATTCCGGCATTTGGAAAAGTGTCACTAAGCGCAGGGCCACTTCGCGCAGCACTTCGGCCACCGGGCGGGTTTCGTCACCCAGAACCACAGTGCGTTCGGCATGCCGGCGCTTGTCTTCAAATATCAAGGTGCCGAAGAGCTTTTCCTTGGAGGGAAAATAGGCATAGACCGTGCCTTTGGACACGCCGGCTGCCACGACAATGTCGTTCATGCTGGCACCATCAAAGCCTTGGGCGAGGAAACAGCGGCGCGCACCATCAAGAATCTGCTGGCGCTTGGCGGTGTCAATTTCGCGGTCTAGTTGCAGGGTTTCGGCTTCCATTGTCTCAATACTCTCAATTTTCTAGTTGCAGTGCAATATTTTTGTCGCACCGAACGGTTTGGTCTTGCCATACGCCAGATTTGTGATAAAAGCAAGTCAAACCGAACCGTTCAGTTCATATTTGAGTGCAAAAGAAAATGTCAAATTCTGCCCAAGCCTTGGTTACCCCCTCTCCTGAAGCTAGCGCCCGTGCGGCCCCCAAGCTCGCATTGGCTCCGGTGGCAGAAGCTCCGCCGGCATCGCCTGCAATTGCCGTGAAGCCGCAGCGCGCACCTGTCATGCGGCGTGTCATTCTCAGCGCCATTGTGCTTGCAGCACTGGCGGGGGCGGCAAAATATGGCCATGACTGGTATGTGCTGGGCCGTTTCCAGATTTCCACCGATGACGCCTATGTAAAATCCGACATGTCGCAACTTGGTGCCAAGGTTGCCGGCTATGTAAAAGAGATTCCAGCGGCGGAAAACATCCCCGTTAAGGCAGGAGATGTCATTCTCACGTTGGATGATGGCGATTACAAGCTGGCCGTTGATGCCGCAGACGCACGGATTGAAACGCAAAAAGCCGTCATCGATGGATTTGCCAGCCAGACGCAGGCGCAAACCGCAGAAATCGCGGCGGCCGAAGCAAAGCTCGCAAGTGCCAAGGCCAACGAAAGCAATACAGTCACCAACCTTGATCGCGCCGAAGCCCTTATCAAGACAAAAGTGGTGAGCCAGCAGACGGTGGACGACTGGACAATGAAGCGTGATGCGGCAACCGCCTCGGTCACCGAAGCGCAGGCCGGCATTATGGCCGCCCAGGCACAGATCAATGTCATTGCGGCAAACAAGATTGAGGCTGAAAAGCTGCTGGCCGAATTGCAGACGACACTTGCCAAGGCAACGCGTGACCTTTCCTTCACGGAAATTCGTGCGCCTTTTGCTGGCATCGTTGCCAACCGCGCGGTTGAACCGGGCCAATTCGTGCAGGAGGGTACGCGCCTCATGGCCCTGTTGCCTGCTGATGGTGTCTATGTCGAAGCCAATTTCAAGGAAACGCAAATTACCGATCTGCATGCTGGTCAAAAAGCCCTGATCAAGGTTGATGCCATTAGTGGTGCCACGTACGAAGGCGAGGTCATCAGCCTGTCCCCGGCATCGGGTGCGGAGTTTTCATTGTTGCCGCCTGAAAATGCGACAGGCAACTTCACCAAGATCACGCAGCGGGTACCGGTGAAAATTTCGGTTCCCCCTGATCTTGCCGAAACACTGAGGCCCGGCCTTTCGGTTACCGTGACACTTGATACGCGCGACACCGGAACGCTCAAGAAGTAAGCCGATGAGCGCTGCCGCAACCATATCTGCTGTACTACAGCCACCTGCCAAGACCGGCTTTAACAAGCGTCATGTCGCTGCCTTCCTGTTCATGGTTTTCGGCATGTTCATGGCGATCCTCGATATCCAGATCGTGTCGTCGTCGCTGGCTGAAATCCAGGCCGGCATTTCGGCCAGTGCTGATGAAATATCATGGGTGCAAACGAGTTACCTCATTGCCGAAGTGGTGATGATCCCGCTTTCGGGAACCCTTACGCGGATATTTTCAACCCGCTACCTGTTCACGTTTTCGGCCATTGGATTTACAGCGATGAGCTTCATGTGCGCCATGTCGGGCTCGATCAATGAAATGATGGTGTGGCGGGCGTTGCAGGGTTTCATCGGCGGGGCGATGATCCCTACGGTGTTTGCGGTGACGTTCAGCGTTTTTCCACCTGACAAGCGGGTTGTCATTACCCCGCTCATCGGACTTATTGCCACGCTTGCGCCCACCATCGGGCCCACGGTTGGCGGTTATTTGACCGACTTGTTTTCGTGGCAGTGGCTTTTCCTCATCAACATCATTCCCGGCATTGCGGTTGCGCTGGGCTCGTGGTTTCTCATTGACTTTGACAAGCCTGATTTCAAACTGGCGCGGAATTTCGACTGGCTGGGACTTGCCCTGCTGGCGGTGTTCCTCGGCAGCCTTGAATATACTTTGGAAGAGGGTCCGGGCGATGATTGGTTCGACAGCCGGTTGATCCTTTCACTCACACTT
>JANMPF010000228.1:0-7663 GCA_031369725.1 Rhodobiaceae bacterium
GTTGGGTGACAATGCGGAGGCATTGCTGGAGGCCTACCGCGAGATTTGTGCCGCTGTAGCCGATGGCAAAACAGTAACGCCTGCTGCGGAATGGCTTATCGACAATTACCATCTCGTCGAAGAGCAGATCAGGCAAATCCACGCCGATCTGCCGCGAGGATTTTACCGGCAATTACCGAAGCTCGCCGAAGGCCCGCTTGCCGGCCATCCCCGTATTTTCGGTCTTGTCTGGGCCTATGTCGCCCATAGTGACAGCCGTTTTGACCCGACAAGCCTCACGGATTTCGTCAATGAATACCAGCAGGTGCAACCCCTTACCATTGGTGAATTGTGGGGTGTGGCCATCAGCTTGCGCCTCATTTTGATTGAGAATTTGCGGCGCATTTCACAGCGGATCATGGAAGCGCGGCGGGACCGCGAACGGGCTGACAATTTTGCGGATCATCTGCTTGATTTGCGCGACTCGGAAACCACAATCGGACAAATTTTCAGCCATATCGAAGAGCCGAAAGTAACCCAGCAGTTTGCGGTACAACTTATTCAGCGCTTGCGTGATCAAAACAACTTGGCGGCGCAGGCATTGGAATGGTTGAAGGTCAAGACCGATGCACTCGGTTATTCCTTTGAAGCAGCGGTGAATGATGAACATCACCGCCAAGGTGCAGCAAATGTGACAGTGCGCAACATCGTCACCAGCATGCGTCTCATTTCAGATGTAAATTGGGAGGTGTGGTTTGACACGGTAAGTCTCGTGGACAAACTGTTGCGCACCTCCGCCAACTATGCCGCCATGGATTTTGCGAGCCGCACAATATACCGCACGGCGGTTGAAGAATTGGCACGGGGCTCAGACGCCCACGAATTGAACGTGGCCCAGCGCGCGTTGGATTTGGGTGGCAATGACTGCGGCCATCATCTTGTTGGCATGGGCCGCTGTGGATTTGAACGTGCTCTTGGTTTCAAGCCGCCAATTTTAAGGCGTTTGAGAATGACCATAAGGGCCGCGGGCTTGAAGGGCTATGTCGGTGGAATTGCGCTATTCACGGCAGCGGCATTGGCTGCCGGAGTAATTCCACTTCTTGGTGACGGCCTGCCACAACCCTTGCTGATTGTTTTGATGTTGCTGGCAGTTCTGCCTGCATCAGACTTTGGACTATCGATCATCAACTTCCTGGTGACGCGAGTGATGGATGCAGCCGTCATTCCGGGACTGGCGCTTCGGGAAGGCGTTCCCGCAGAGTTTCGCACACTTGTTGTGGTTCCCACGCTTCTTACTTCGCGCGACGACATCGAAGAATTGGTTGACCGGCTTGAAGTGCATTATCTGTCCAATGCCGATGGTGAACTCTATTTCGGCCTGCTTACGGACTGGACTGATGCTGCAAGCGAAACAACGCCTGCGGACGCGATGCTTCTCAATGAAGCGCTGGCGGGAATTTCACGCCTGAACCTTCGCCATGAGACTGACCGATTTTTACTGCTGCACCGGGCACGCAAATGGAATCCCCAACAGAACAAGTGGATGGGTTGGGAAAGAAAGCGCGGAAAGCTGCATGAGCTGAACCGTCTGCTGCGCGGGGCTGGCGATACGAGCTTTATCGCATTTGGCGGAAAGCTGCCGCAAGCCATTCGCTTCATCATAACCCTTGATGCCGACACCAAATTGCCACGCGATGCGGCGCGGCGACTGGTTGGAAAGTTGGCGCACCCGCTCAATCAGCCGAAGTTTGATGCCGAAGCCGGCCGGGTGACGGCAGGTTTTGGTGTGTTGCAACCCCGCGTCACACCGACGCTGCCTGTTGGTCACTATGGTTCCTACTACCAACGCATTTATTCATCGTCACGGGGCATTGACCCTTACGTCTTTGCGGTTTCCGATGTGTACCAGGACTTGTTCGGCGAAGGCTCCTTTGCTGGCAAGGGCATTTACGACATTGATGCTTTTGAGACCGCGTTGGCCCATAAAATTCCAGAAAACGCCATGCTGAGTCATGATCTCTTCGAAGGCATATTCGTGCGTGCGGCACTTGTCACCGATGTTGAAGTGGTCGAGGAATTTCCTGAACGCTACGGTGTTGATGCAGCCCGCCAGCACCGATGGACGCGTGGCGACTGGCAATTGCTACCGTGGATGCTTGGCCGCAACGTCACCCGCATACCCGCACTCGGCCTATGGAAAATGATTGACAATTTGCGACGGTCTTTGGCACCTGTTGCAATCCTGCTTGGTCTTTTGGTGGGGTGGGCATTCCTGCCATTCGCGCCAGCCTTGTTTTGGACCACGTTCGTTGTTCTGCTTGGGCTCATCCCGCCGCTGCTGCCGGCGATTTCCGGCGCAATTCCCAGGAGCCTTCCACTTACCGTTGCCAGCCGCATAAGGTCATCAGTTTCCGACTTTGGCCACGCGGTGGCGTTGACTGGAGCCAATATCCTGTTTCTTGGTCATCACGCAGGCTTGATGGCTGATGCTGTCATCCGCACGGCTTACCGCCTTTGTGTGAGCCATAAAGATCTGCTGGAGTGGACAACCGCGGCGCAGAGTGAGTCCAACCACAAGCAGAATATTGTCAGCAACTATAACCTGATGGCATCAAGCGTGGCAGCAGGGATGATGACAGTTGCAATTGTTGCGTTCCGCAGCAACAGCATGTGGATGATCGCTCTGCCATTTGGCATTGCGTGGTTTGTTGCACCTGCCGCAGCGTTCTGGATGAGCCGTTCGCCGAAGCTGGAAGATGCGCTGGCTTCGTCGCCGGAAGACCGCAAAATCCTGCGGCTTGTGGCCCGCCGCACATGGCGGTTTTTTGAAACGTTTGTGACCGCCGATGAAAACATGCTGCCGCCTGACAATTTTCAGGATGAACCCAAGCCAGTGGTGGCCCACCGCACCTCGCCCACCAACATTGGGCTGTATTTGCTTTCGATCGCGAGTGCGCGGGAGTTTGGCTGGTTAGGCTTGATTGATGCTCTTGCAAAGATCGAGGCTACCCTGGCTACGGTCAGGCGCATGGAAAAATACCGCGGCCATTTGTATAATTGGTATAGCACGATCGATCTGCGTGTGCTCGAACCCAAATATATCTCAACTGTTGACAGCGGCAATCTCGCGGGGCACCTGATCACACTATCCAACTATTGCTCCCATTGGATTGTGCAGCCTGGCGACGCGCGCGCAAACCTTGATGGAATTGAGGATATTCTGGCTCTGCTCAGCGGGGAACTGGCAGCAATTCCCAATGATCGGCGCAATCTGCGGCCCATGCGCAAACAATTTGAGCTGCAAGTTGAAACGCTCAGGAAATCCATCAAAAGGGCTGCCGAAACGCCCGAAACCATCGCCATGCGGCTGATCGAATTTGCCGTGCAGGCTACCAACATCCGTGCCACCGCGACCAGTATTGCAGCAGAGATGAACACACCGCAGGCAGCACGCGTGGTGGAGTGGGCGAACACGCTTGGCGAAACAATTGAGAGCCATTTCAAGGACGCTCCCGTGATTCACGGCACACAGAAGAAGCGGCTGCAAGTGTTGGCAGATGAAGCCCATAACCTTGCGCTTGCCATGGATTTTGGTTTCCTTCTTGATCCACAACGTTTGCTTTTATCAATTGGATACCGTGTGGCTGAATCGATGCGGGATGAAAGTTGTTATGACATGCTGGCCTCCGAAGCGCGCCTTGCCAGTTATTTCGCCATTGCCAAGGGTGATTTGCGAACGCGCCATTGGTTCAGGCTTGGTCGTACGGTAACGGCCGTGAGGGGCGGCGCTGCCCTTGTCTCATGGTCCGGTTCGATGTTTGAATACCTGATGCCGTCACTTGTGATGCGTGCACCAAGTGCTGGGCTTCTCGATCAAACCACCCGCCTGATTGTTGAGCGGCAAATTTCCTACGCCAGCGCACTGGGAATTCCGTGGGGTATTTCCGAATCTGCCTTCAATGCGCGTGATATAGAATTCACTTATCAATATTCGAACTTCGGAGTGCCGGGACTTGGCCTGAAACGCGGGCTTTCCGACGACACTGTTATCGCACCCTATGCGACGGGCCTTGCCGCAATGGTGGCGCCGTGTTCGGCAGCAAAGAATTTCCAAAAATTGGAGCGCGAAGGCGGACGCGGAGAATATGGTTTTTATGAAGCGCTCGACTATACGCCATCACGCCTGCGCAAGGGGGAAACGGTTGCAGTGGTGCATGCATTTTTTGCGCATCATCAGGGCATGACAATAGTTGCCATATTCAACGCTGTGAAGAACGGCGAGATGCGGGACCGCTTTCATGCCGAGCCGATCGTGCGGGCCACTGAATTGTTGCTGCAGGAACGCGCGCCCCGCAATGTGCCGATAACCCATGCGCAGGCTGAAGCGTCGAATGGTGCTGCGGCCGTTCAAGATGAGACAATTTCCACAGCGCGGACTTTCAATTCGCCGGGAAGCGGGGCACCTGCGACCCACCTGCTTTCGAACGGCAAATACACTGTGATGCTTACAGCGGCGGGCAGTGGTTACAGCACGTGGAATGGCCAAGCCTTAACGCGGTGGCGTGAAGATGGCGTGAGTGATGATTGGGGTTCATTTTTCTACTTGCGCGAGCCGAAGACCGGGAAAATCTGGTCGGCAGGGTACATGCCGACGGCGACCGCCCCGGACAGCTACTTCGCATCGTTTGCCGAAGACAAAGCCGAATTTATCCGTAGGGATGGAACCATTACCACAACGCTGGACTGCGTTGTGTCGCCCGAGGACAATGCGGACGTGCGGCGCCTGACAATTTCCAATGGCGGACTGACGGCGCGCGAAATTGAAATCACCTCGTACTGCGAATTGGTTTTGGCACCGCCCGCGGCAGACACCGCTCACACCACTTTTTCAAAGATGTTCGTTGAAACCGAATATGTGGCAGAACATGAAACACTGCTCGCCACGCGCCGGCGCCGATCACCCGGTGATCCAGAGGTTTGGATGGCCCAGTTCATGCTGGTGCAGGGTGCCACGCTTGGTGGAATGGAATTTGAAACGGATCGGGCGAAGTTTGTGGGTTTGGGCAATACCAATCGCATGCCTGCCGCAATGACAAGCATTGCACGGCTATCGCGAACTACAGGTGCCGTTCTTGACCCCGTATTTGCCGTACGCCAACGCCTTAAAATTCCGGCTGGACGAAGGGTGCGCTGCACGCTGTGGACTGTGGCGGCCAATTCCCGCGAACTTGTGCTGGATCTGGTCGATCGTCACCGGCAGGCCGTGGCCTATGACCGTGCCATGATGCTGGCGTGGACGCAGGCGCAAATCCAGCTCAGGCATCTTTCGATTGGAACGGAAGAGGCCAATCTCTACCAAACGCTTGCCAGCCATCTTATCTATGTAAATGCAGCCTTGCGTGCACCAGGCAAAATCCTGCTGCAGGACATGGGTCCGCAATCGGCCCTGTGGCCCCATGGAATTTCGGGAGACCGACCCATTCTGCTGCTTCGCATCGATGATATTGAGGATATCGAACTGGTCCATCAGCTTTTGCAGGCCTTCGAGTACTGGAAGACGAAGGGGCTTATTGTCGATCTCATCATTCTAAATGACCGCATGTCGTCCTATGTGCAGGACCTGCAAGGTGCCATCGAAGCGCTGGTGCGCAAAGTAAGTGTGCCGGGTGAAACGGGACAAGTCTATACGTTGCGCGCTGACCTCATGGCACCAGAAACACTACGCGTCCTGCCAGCCGTTGCGCGCGTTGTGTTACATGGGCGGCGGGGCGATCTCGCCGGCCAATTATCGCGGGTACGCGACGCGGCTTCGGTGGTTTATCGCGCATTGGAGCCAGTGCCACGTTCGGAGCCAATTGGCGTCAGCACCAAGCATCTAGAATTTTTCAACGGCTTTGGTGGATTTGACGACGATGGCCGCGAATATGTAACTGTGCTCGACGCCAGCAAACCGACGCCAGCTCCGTGGATCAACGTAGTTGCAAACCCCAGCTTTGGCTTCCAGTGCGCTGCCGATGGTGGTGGCTACACATGGTTTGGCAATGCCCATGAAAATCAAATCACCGCGTGGAGCAACGATCCTGTCAGTAACAGACCAAGCGAAGTGATTTACGTTCAGGACGCGAGTGATGGCGTTCTCATGTCGCCAACATTGCAGCCTCTACTCTCACGCGAAGGAAGCCATATTGCACGCCATGGATTTGGTTATACAGTGTTCGAACGCAATGTGCACAAGTTGCGCATGGAACTCTTGCAATTCGTACCACTGGCTGATTCCATAAAGCTAATGCGTTTGAAACTGACCAATGATGCAACTACCGCGCGGACGCTCACGATTACATTCTATACGGAGTGGGTATTAGGTGCCGCCCGCGCATCCACTGCACCCTTTGTGACGACGGTGATGGACGAGGTTACCGGTTGCATGTTGGCGCGCAATCCGTGGAAAACCCAAGGTGGCGAGCAGGTGGCATTCGCTGACATGGGGGCCAAGCAAACCAACTGGACTGGCGACCGCCGCGAATTCTTGGGTACGCATGGAACCGTGGCTGCACCGCTGGGGTTGAGTTGGGCATCCAGGCTGTCGAAACGCACCGGGGCTGGCCTGGACCCGTGCTGTGTCATGCAAACCAGCATCACACTGGCCGCAGGTGAAACGCGAGAGCTCACGATTGCGCTTGGCGCTGCCAACACCGCAAGTGAGGCGCAGGCCCTGGTCACACGCTACCGGACGATCAGAAGTGAAGATGCCCTGCGCGATGTGAAACAATACTGGAATGAAACCTTGAAGGCTGTGCAGGTCAAAACGCCGGATCGTTCATTCGATATCATTATGAACGGGTGGCTTTTATATCAAACCCAGGCGTGCCGCATGTGGGCAAGGTCGGGCTTCTATCAGGCCAGCGGGGCTTATGGCTTCCGTGACCAATTACAAGACTCCATGGCATTGCTCATGGCGCGGCCAGCCATTGCGCGCGAACATATCTTGCGCGCAGCGGCGCGACAATTTGTGCAAGGCGACTTCCAGCATTGGTGGCTCCCTGCCACCGGCATGGGGGTTCGCACGCGAATATCAGACGACACTGTGTGGCTAGCCAATTGCGTGAACCAATATGTGAAAGTGACTGGAGACCATGCAATCCTCAATGAGAATATACCATTCATAGAGGGACAATCACTCATGCCCGGCGAGCATGACGCATTTTTCTTACCGTCCCAATCAGAAGAAACTGCCACTCTTTACGAGCATTGTGCCAAAGCGCTTGATCTCAGCTTGACGCAAGGCGAACACGGTCTACCGCTCATGGGTACGGGCGACTGGAACGATGGCATGAACAGGGTTGGCGAGAATGGCAAAGGCGAAAGCATTTGGCTGGGCTGGTTCCTGTTTTCGACACTGAAGGATTTCGCCTCACTTGCCGCTGAGCGCAGTGATACTCCGCGAGTGGCGCTGTGGATTGAGCGGGCCGCAAACCTGCAAATGGCGCTTGAACGGGACGGCTGGGATGGGCGTTGGTACCGGCGTGGGTTCTTTGATGATGGTTCCCTGCTGGGCTCAGCGCAAAATGAAGAATGCCGCATTGATGCCATTGCCCAATCATGGGCCGTGTTGTCTGGCGGTGCAGCACCTGAGCGCGCTGTCGTGGCGATGGAAGAATCCTATCAGCAACTGGTGCGCGCAAAT
>JANMPF010000233.1:0-2321 GCA_031369725.1 Rhodobiaceae bacterium
ATCCAATCCGTGCTGGAAACGCTGGTCGAATTTGCCAGCCCCTTGCGCCATGCCGCCGAATAAAAAAAGGGCCGATACACCAAAGTGACCGGCCCCAAGTCTAGGGAGGAAACGCCCAAGAAGGGCATGCGAGAGAGAAACAAGGTCTCAATCTCACAATGCCGATATGGCACTGCAGCATTAATAATTCAAGTGCATGGACAAATTATTTCTCCCGCCTCTCGAAATCAATCCTGCAGCGAGCCCAAAAAAAAGACGGTTAAATATTTGATTTTATTAAATTAACATAACTTCAAGAGGAGTGCACTGGTTGCCATGCAAAACTTGCATACTTGAAAAAATGCATTGTGCGATGCAATAATCATCCCATCATCTTGAGCAACGGGCAGCACTCCTATAGGACATTGGAGACGAGTGTTTTGGGGTTTCCATGGGCGTGAGCACAAATTGGACGGAATTGACGAGTTTTGCCGTAGCCCTTGCCCGTGCTTCAGAAGCTGAAATTCTCCCATATTTCCGCAGCAATTTGGCCATAGCGACAAAGCCCCACCTTGAATGGGATCCCGTCACCGAAGGCGACAAGGCTGGCGAACGCATCATTCGCAAAATGATCGAGGAGCGTTTTCCTGACCATGGCATAAATGGCGAGGAATATGGCATCAAGCAAGGCAAATCCGGCTTCACCTGGGTGCTGGACCCCATCGACGGCACACGGTCATTTGTCTGCGGCATGCCAATCTGGGCAACCCTGATTGGATTGTACTTTGAAGGCAAGCCCGTGGTGGGTGTCATGAACCAGCCTTTTGTCGGCGACATGTTCTATGGCAACCCCCACGGCGCATGGAACAACTATCGGGGATCCATTGCACCAATTTCCACCCGTAAAGATGTGGGGCTGGCCAATGCCGTGGCCGGAACCACAGCACCTGAGCTTTTTCGCACAGAAAGAGACCAGAAGTCCCTGCAGGCCTTGCGCAAATCCGTCAGGCTCCTGCGTTATGGTGGTGACGCCTATTTCTATGCCGTCCTGGCAGCGGGCCACCTCGACTTGGCCCTCGACGCTGGCCTCCATGCCTATGACATTGCAGCGCTCATCCCCATTGTAAAAGGAGCAGGCGGCGCCATCGGCAGTTGGAGCGGAAGTGTTCCCGCCGAAGGTGGCAATGTCATATGCGCAGGTTCAGAGCGCCTTTTGAGGGAAGCCATCGCGGCAATGAACCCATGACGCAACCCAAATCATGGGCCGACCTCGCCACGTCCCTCATCAACGTCGCGGCAGGCCGTGCAACCGCCGACATGGTGATCAAAAATGGCCGCTGGGTGAATGTGCACTCGGGTGAAATCATTGCGGCAACCGATATTGCCATCACCGGCGGACGCTTTGCCTATGTTGGTCCCAATGCCAAGCCGATGATCGGAAAAAATACAACCGTCATCGAGGCAAATGACCGTTACCTGGTGCCTGGCCTTTGCGATGGTCACATGCATGTGGAAAGCGGCATGGTCACGGTGACCGAGTTTGCCCGCGCGGTCATTCCACACGGCACAACGTCGATGTTCATCGATCCCCATGAAATTGCCAATGTGCTCGGGCTGCAGGGTGTGCGCCTCATGCATGATGAGGCAATGGGGCTTCCCGTCAACGTTTTCGTGCAAATGCCAAGCTGCGTGCCAAGTGCTGAGGGCCTGGAAAATTCCGGCGCCACCATTTCGCCCCACGATGTGGCCGAAGCCATGACATGGCCCAACATTGTGGGCCTTGGCGAGATGATGAATTTCCCCGGTGTGGTTGATTGTGATCCCAAAATGCTGGCCGAAATTGCAGCAACCCAAAGAGCTGGCAAAACCGTGGGCGGCCACTACGCCTCGCGCGATCTGGGCTACCCTTTCCACGCCTATGCCGCAGGCGGCCCTGCCGATGACCATGAAGGCACCCGTGTTGATGACTGCATTGCAAGGGTGCGCCAGGGTATGCGCGCCATGCTGCGGCTGGGCTCGGCCTGGTATGATGTGTCAGCCCAGATCAAGGCTGTCACCGAACGCGGAATTGATTCGCGCAACATCATTCTGTGTACGGATGATTGCCACTCCGCCACCCTCGTTTACGAAGGCCACATGAACCGTGTGGTGCGCCACGCGATAGCCCAGGGCTTGAAACCCGTCACTGCCATTCAAATGGCAACCCTCAACACGGCCCAGCATTTCGGCCTGGAGCGCGACTTGGGCTCGATCACGCCCGGACGGCGCGCCGATCTCATTTTGACGTCCGATCTTACTGCCTTGCCGATCGAGATGGTCATTGCCCGGGGCGAGGTGCTGGC
>JANMPF010000588.1:0-2447 GCA_031369725.1 Rhodobiaceae bacterium
GGCGCTGGTGGCATTCTCACCGAGCTTCTGAAAGACAGTGTCACCCTGCTGCTGCCAACCAGCACCGAAGAAATTACCCGCGCCTTGCAATCATTGAGGGTGTGGAAACTGGTTGAGGGTTTCCGCGGCAAGTCGGGTGACAGACACGCTGTGGTCGCTGCGGTTCAGGCTGTGGCAGAATTTGCCAAAGCCCATGCCGCCACAATTGAAGAGCTGGATGTGAACCCCCTGCTCGTTTTGGCAAACGGCTGTGTCGCCGTTGATGCCCTTATCCGCATGCGGAAGGAATAGTCATGACCTCACCCGTTCTCACCTCGCGCAATGGTGCCATTCTTGAAGTCACGCTTGACCGCCCCAAGGCAAATGCCGTTGATGCAGCAACCAGCCGCATGATGGGCGAAGTATTCGCGGGCTTTCGCGATGATGCCACCTTGCGGGTGGCCATTCTCACGGCGGCTGGTGAAAAATTCTTCTGCCCGGGGTGGGATTTGAAAGCGGCCGCTGAAGGCGAGCAGCCGGATGCAGATTATGGGGTTGGGGGGTTTGGCGGCCTGCAGGAGTTGCCGGGGCTCAACAAGCCGGTGATTGCTGCCGTGAATGGCCTGGCCTTCGGTGGTGGCTTTGAGATCATGATTTCGGCTGACATCATCATCGCTGCCGAACATGCAACCTTCGCACTTCCCGAAATCAATTCCGGTACCTTGGCGGATGCCGCCACCATCAAGTTGCCGCGCCGCATTCCCTATCATGTGGCAACGGAAATGCTATTCACTGGCCGCCGCTTTGGTGCGGTTGAGGCCAAGCACTGGGGCATCATCAATGAGATTGTTCCTGCCGCTGAACTCATGACCCGGGCGCGGGCCATGGCTGCCATGCTGGCGGAGGGGCCACCGCTGGTGTTTGCCGCCATCAAGGAAACCTTGCGCGAAACCATGCATCTTCCGGTGCAGGAGGCCTTCAACCGCGTGACCAAGCGCAAGCTGGCAGCGGTGGATAAGCTTTATTCCAGTGAAGACCAGCTTGAGGGCGCCAAGGCCTTTGCGGAAAAACGCAAGCCTGTGTGGCAGGGCAAATGACAAAAAAAGATTCCGGCGTCACGCCGGAATTTTTAGTCTGGCCGAGGAGAACGTAAAGGGGACTACATTAACCAATTGCGGCCGGTCGAACGAAGCCGGGCGTTTTCGACATAAATTGTTGTGGCGGCGGGCTCAAAACGGGCCAATCCAGCAAAAAACACCCGCAGCTTGGCCGTTACGCCGGCTGGCGCAACGTGGAAGCTGGTTTGAGCGGTGTGGCTTGAGGAAGCTGACATTTTCTTAATCTTTCATTAATTTTTGTTGATGATCAATATATAATGCATTGTATTTGCTTGCACAAACGACTAGTTTTCATTTCATCTACAAATTTTACTTGAAGATTAGGCATGCTTGACCAATTCCCCGGACTGCGATCGTTGCGCGCTTTTGATGCGGCGGCGCAGCATTTGAGTTTCACCCGCGCGGCTTTTCAAATGGGGGTGACGCCTGCCGCCATCAGCCACCAGATCAAGGAACTTGAGGAGCTGATCGGGGTTTCGCTGTTTGCCCGCACCAGCCGCACCATGAGGCTCACGCGCGAGGGCGAAATCCTGCGGGGTGCCGCCGTTGAGTCACTGGAAGCGCTGACGCGCGCCTTGCAAAAAATCAGGAAGCTGGAAAACCAGAAGCAGCTCAAGGTCACGGCTTCCCCTTCGATTGCCGCCAAATGGCTGGTGCCGCGTCTGGATCGCTTCCTGGCAACTGTACCCGGCGCAGACGTGCGCATAAATGTTTCGGCACATGTGCTGGATTTCGACCGTGACGATGTGGATATTGCCATTCGCTTTGGCGACGGAAAATATCCGGGTTTGCGGTCTGACCTGTTGTTTCATGAAAGAGTGTTTCCGGTGTGCAGCCCAAAGCTCATCACCAAGGCAAAACCGCTCAACACGCCACGCGATCTCCTGCACCACCAGCTCATTCATCTGGATTGGGAAGCGCAAGGCCTGCCGTGGCCCAACTGGCGGATGTGGATGCTGGCTGCCGGCATTCGTGATTTTGACGATGCGCGCGGGCTTCACTTCAGCCAAACTTCGCTAGCCGTACAAGCCGCCATTGATGGCCAAGGTGTTACATTGGGTGATTCAAACCTGGTGGCAGATGACTTGGCGCAGGGCCGCCTGGTAAAACCCTTTGAGCTTTCGCTGCGGGCGCCAACACAGTTTGCCTATCATGTGATTTCGCCACTTGATACTGCCGATGCACCGATGGTGAAGGCGTTTCGCGAATGGAGCCTGAAGGAAGCTGGTGCTACGGGCTAAGGGCGGGATGGCTGTCGAAGGTTCCCACCGGCATTTGTTCGTAGTCGATCACCGCACCCGTCATCATCTGGGCAGGTGGTGAAACCAGAAAGGCGCAAAGCCCTGCCAC
>JANMPF010000327.1:0-2650 GCA_031369725.1 Rhodobiaceae bacterium
CGGACCGGGTGCTCTATGTGAATTTGGGGCAAGACGGTTCGATGTTCGATCCGTTTTCAATAGCGCTTTTCTGATCCCATGAATTACCGTCACGCGTTTCATGCGGGCAATCATGCGGATGTGCTGAAGCACATCGTGATGACGCGAATCATTGAACATCTCAAGCAGAAGGAAAACGCGTTTCGGGTGTTTGACGCCCATGCGGGAACCGGCATGTATGCACTTCACGGGGTGGAGGCGCAGAAAACGGGCGAGTGGCGGGGCGGCATTGGGAAAATGCCGGAGCTTTTCGAAAGCGAGGTTGAGGCGCTGCTGGAACCCTACCGGCGGGTGATTGCAAAACTCAACCCTGATGGCGGGTTGAATTTTTGCCCGGGGTCGCCGGACGTAATTGCGCAACTATTACGAAAGCAGGATCGCTTCACACTGAATGAACTGCACCCGGATGATTATGTCACGATGAAGGAGCGCTATTACAATGATGGGCGCGCCAGCATCACAGGGATTGACGCCACGGTATTGATGAAGGCCAACCTGCCACCGCCAGAGCGGCGCGGGCTGGTGCTGATTGATCCCTCCTATGAAGTCAAGAACGAGAAGGGACTGGTTCTCGATGCGCTGCAATTTGGCTACCGGCGGTTTGCAACGGGTGTGTTTCTCGTTTGGTATCCGGTGAAGGGGGCTGACTATGCGGAACAGATTTGCGCGGCGTTTCAAAATCTTGGCATTGCGGCCACGATGAAAATTGAACTCAGGGTGCGTGAGGCGTTTGATGGTGGTGGCCTTGCGGGGTCCGGATTGATTGTGGTTAATCCGCCGTGGAACCTGGAAGCGGAAATGAAGATTTTGGGGCCAGCGTTAGCCTTGCGGCTAGGCATTGGAACCTGGGGACGCATGGATGTGGAGTGGCTGGTGCCCGAAAGTGCTGCAGGTTAATGTCGTTGTAGAGGTCGTATCGGATGAAGAAGCCTGTGAAGAACCAGTTCAACCGGATAGTTTCGGTGCCATCGGTGCAGAGCGTGATTGAGAGGGAATTTGTCCGCATTGGCGAGTTCAACCGGAGTGGCAAGCATGACGAGGCTTGGACTGCTGCGAATAATCTCTATGGTGAATACCCCAATGACCCCACGGCAAATTTTGTAATTGCCCTCATGCTGGATGAAAACAACCAGAAGGCTGATGCGCTGCATTATGCCGAGGCTGCGGTGAAGTTTGCACCCAACAATGTGCGCAACCTGGTCTTTTTGGGCAAGCTCTATGTCGATCTCGACATGATCGAGTATGCGCCAGCCATATTGCACAAGGCTTTTGAACTGGACAAGACAGTGTATCAGGCTCCAAGGGCACTGGCGAATTACCACTACAGTTCAGGTCAGGGAAGCAGGGCATTGCCATATTTTGACTTGGCGCTCAAGGCAGCGCCAGCCGGGGTGAGAGATGAGATACGCTTGGCGCGGGCCACATGCCTGCAGGCAATGGGACGCACCGAGGAAGCCGGGGAAGAGTATGACCGTCTCGCTGAAGTGCCAGAGTACAGAATCCGAGCGCTCACGGCTGGTGCACTTCTGAAGAAGAATGACCAAAACTCTGACTATGCCATGAGGATCCGCAGGGAGTTGGAGGCGCCAGAGCTTGCGCCTAAGGTTCGCAGTGCTTTGCACCTTTGCCTCGGCCGGCTATTCGAGAATGGCAAGGATTATAACAATGCCTATTTGAATTTTGAAACGTCACGAAGTCTCCTCAAGTCAGATTTCAATCTGGCGAGGTTCGTCGCAAACGCGAATGACAATATGAATGTCATGAAGGGTGAGGTGTTTGACAAATTTTCAGCATTTGGACATGCCACAAGTAAACCGATTTTTGTTGTGGGAATGCCGCGGTCGGGAACGACGCTGACTGAACAGATCATTGCAAGCCATTCCGAAGTGGAGGGCGTCGGTGAGTTGGTTCGTCTATCGCGAATGGCGGCCAATTTTTCGGCCCGCAACGGAATGCAGGAAATCCTGGACAAGATGGTTGAAGTTGGTCCCAAGCAATGGAAGGAGGTACCGCTTCAGTACCTCAATCTCCTCGATGCGCTGGCACCGGATGCGCGGCGCATAGTGGACAAGTTGCCCCATAACTTTTTATGCCTTGGCTTCATTCGCTTGTGTTTTCCAAACGCCAAGATCATCCACTGCAAGCGCAACCCGTTGGACAGTTTCATTTCGGCTTTCCAAAACGACATGGCGCCATTTCATGACTATTCCCATGACCAGGTGATTTATGGCGAATATTATGTGAAGTATTTGCAGCTGATGGAGCATTGGAAAATGGCGTTTTCCGCCAGCATCTACGAGTTGCAATATGAAAAACTGACCGCCAATCCGGAAACGGAGGTCCGCAACATGCTGGAATTTCTCGGACTTCCCTGGGAAGACGCCTGCCTCAAATTCAATGAGCGGGAATCAATGGTGAAGACCATGAGTTGGTTGCAGGTTCGCAATCCCATCAATACCCGTTCGGTTGCCAGGTGGCGGGGTTATGAAAAGCATCTGGCACCGATTATGGCAGTTCTCCGTAACGCCGGCGTGGACTATTGAAGTGGAAAATTGCAGTTAAGGTGTGTGAGGCATTTGATGGTGGCGGGCTTCCCGCCGTCGCGGGAATG
>JANMPF010000375.1:0-1983 GCA_031369725.1 Rhodobiaceae bacterium
CCCATTTCAATTTTCCAGTTCCAGGCGGCAATCAAATAGGGATTGATGATGTTAAACAGGGTGACGAACGCAATAAGGGTTGAAATGCCGATAACAATTCCAGGCACCATGATGGCAATATAAAGCAGTGCGTCGAAGATATGCCGAAGCTTGCCGGTTACCCGTTCGAGGCCAAGGGCCGTGAGCGTGCCAAAAATGGCGGAGAGGAAAGCCGTGCTGCCGGCAATTGTCAGGCTTGTCGTCAGCGCCTCGGTAATCAGCGGGTTGGAAAACGCCTTGCCATACCACATTAATGAAAAGCCCTGCCAATCCATGGCGTAGCGGCCAGCATTGAAAGAAAAACCGACGATGAGCGCTATGGGCGCATAGAGGAAGAAATAGATGAGGGCTGCGTAATAGCGCATGGCTTACACCAGTGCCACACGGCGCTGGCCGCTCTTGCCAAGAACAAAGCGCATGTAGAAGAAAATCGTCACAAACATGATGATGACAAGGGCTACCGAAACGGCAGCGCCAAACGGCCAGTTGCGTGATTGCAGGAACAGGTCAACCAGGGCATTGCCGATGAAATAGACTTTTCCTCCGCCCAAGAACTGCGGCAGGATGTAATCGCCCATGAGCAGGATGAATACCAGCATGGAACCCGTGGCAACACCGGGAAGCGAGAGCGGCAACGTCACCTGCAAAAAACCTTTCCACGGAGTGGCACCGAGATCGGCTGAGGCTTCCAGAAGTCGCTTGTCGAGCTTCTCGAGGCTTACATAAATGGGCGGCACCATCAGCGGCAGAAAACCGTACACGGCACCGATGAGAACGGCCCATGGCGTATTGATGAGGCGCACATCCGCAATACCAAGCCAAGCCAGCCAGTTTGGAATGCCCTTGGCTCCCAGTATCATGATCCAGGCGTAATAGCGCAGGAGCTGGCTGGTCCAGAACGGGGCCATGACCAGCACCAGCATGGTGACGCGCCAACGGGGAGAGACCTTGACCGCCAGGAAGTAAGCCATGGGATAGGCAAACAAGGCGGTGAGAAACGTGCCAAAGGGTGCAAGCGTCAGGGTATTGACGAATGCTTTGCCACGGGCGGGAAGATTGAGATAGTTGTCAAAGGTGAAGGCTGGTGCATAACCCCCCGCATCGGCACGCGCGCCGAAGGAATAAACCAGCAGAACGGCCAATGGCAAAATCAGCAGGAAGAAAAAGAACACCCCCGCGGGTGCAAGCAATAGTGCCGTTACGGCGCGGGAGTGCTGTTTGTCGCTCAAAATAAATCAGGCTGCCTTGAAGCGTGCCATGATTTCAGCGCGCAGGGGATTAGTGAGGGTTGCTGCAGCTCCGAACTCCAGGGGTGCAAGGGCTTCTGCAGCCGGATATAGAATTGGATTTTCCAGCATTTCCTTTGGCACCAGTTTGTTGCAACGGGCATCGGTGGAAGGATAGCCGTGCGCCACAACTTCCTTGGCGTTGATCGCTGGTGTGAGCAGATAGTCAATCAGGGCATAGGCCCCGTCGCGGTTGGGCGCACCCTTTGGAACAGCGTAGTGGTCAACCCAGATTTCGCCACCTTCCTTGCCGAGGATATATTGAATTTCCGGCATGTCACGGTGCATCTGGGTGGCATCGCCGGTCCAGCATACGGTCATCCAGGCATCGCCGTTGCGCATTGATGGCTGGTAGTCGGAATTGATGCCAAAGAGATGGGGCTTTGATGCCAACAGCAGTTTTTCAGCTTCCGCCAGTTCCTTCTCGTCGACCGAATTGAAGGAATGGCCGAATGCCTTGAGCGCGCCACCGATTGTGGTGAGCTGGTAGTCATGCACCATGACCTTGCCCGATAGCGGACCTTGGGTAAGATCCCAGAACTCTTTCCATGACGTTGGATTTTGGGTCACTTTCTTGGTGTTGATGGCAAAACCCGTGGTGCCCCAGTCCTTGGGAACAGCATAGACGACGCCATCGATGGTGCCGGGTCCAAGGAAG
>JANMPF010000377.1:0-7041 GCA_031369725.1 Rhodobiaceae bacterium
ACCAATTTGCCATCATGTTCCAACCCCGGCAGAACGCGAGGCCGCGCACCTGTGGCGATGATGATCTCTTTGGCCGTGTAAGTGCCATTGCCCATCGTGCCCTTTGGCGGTGGGTTTTGCGGTTGCACGGGCGGGCGCTTCACGTCCGACACAACCACCTCACCGGGCTTGGAAAGCTTAGCCTCACCCCAGATGATCTGCACCTTATTTTTCTTGAGCAAACCATTCACACCCATCGTGAGCCGGCCAGAAATGGCGCGTGACCGGGCGACAACTCTGCTGGGGTCATATTTAATATTGTCCACTGAGAGACCATAATCAGCCGCATGGTTCATATAGGCGTAAATCTCTGCAGATCGCAGCAGCGCTTTGGTAGGGATACAGCCCCAGTTGAGACAAATGCCACCCAGATGCTCGCGCTCAACCAAAGCCACTTTAAAACCAAGCTGGGCCGCGCGAATTGCGGTGACATAACCGCCGGGGCCCGCGCCAATGATGAGAACATCGAAATTTGTGTCTGCCACTTTAGCTTATCCTTCAAATCAACATGCCCAGCGGCTTTTCGATATAAGCGCGGAATGCGGCCAGCACTTCGGCCCCCAGCGCGCCATCCACGGCGCGGTGATCGGTTGAAAGCGTGACTGTCATCACCGTTGCCGGAACAATGCTGCCCTTGTCCACCACAGGCCTTTGCTCACCACCGCCTATTGCAAGGATCGTGGCATGGGGCGGATTGATGATCGCAGCGAATTCTTTTACGCCGAACATGCCAAGATTGGAAATGGCTGAGCTGCCGCCATTGTATTCTTCCGGTTTCAGTTTGCGCAGCTTGGCGCGGGCCGCCAAGTCTTTCATTTCGTTGGAGATGGCAGATAGCGTCTTGCTTTCCGCTGCACGCACAATGGGCGTGATAAGCCCGCCCGGCACCGAAACGGCCACACCAATGTCGGCATGGGCATGGGCCAACATGGCATTTTCCGTCCAAGACACATTGGCCGCCGGGACTTTGCGGAGTGCCAAAGCCCAAGCCTTGATCACCATGTCATTGATCGACAGCTTATAAGACGGCGCACCGGACACAAGCGGGGCAGCTGCATTCAATTCAGCGCGCAGCTTCAGCAAAGTATCGAGCCTGCAATCTGCAGTCACATAGAAATGCGGCACAGTGCTTTTCGCCTCTACCAGGCGGCGGGCAATGGTGCGGCGCATGTTGTCGTGCGGCACTTCCGAATAGGAACCGGGTTCAAAGAGTTTAAGCACCGCCGCATCAGAGGGCGGAGCCGCTACAATTGCGGGTGCAACGGCGGCAGGCACATTTCGTGCGGCAGCAGCTCGTTCAACATCTGCGCTACCAATGCGACCATAAGGTCCGCTGCCCGCAATACTGGCCAAATCGAGGCCAGCTTCACGCGCCAGACGGCGCGCCAATGGCGTGGTGCGCACCGAACCGGATGGCACTGCCGCGTCCACTGGCGCAGCAACTGCCTGTTCGGCGGCCGGAGCAGTGCTGCTGGCAACTCGCGTTTCGGCCAGATCAATGGAAGGAACAGCCTGAGGTGCAATGGCGGAAGGCATTTCACCTTCAGCAAAAATCCAAGCCACGGGCTGACCTACCGGCACATCCACACCCACCTTGGCGATCACGTTGCCCAACACGCCGCTGACCGGGGCTTCGACCTCCATGGCGGCTTTGTCGGTTTCCATTTCAAAAACAGGATCGCCCTTCTTGACTACAGCCCCTTCGGCCACCAGCCAGCGCGAGATGCGGCCTGAGGCCATGTCCATATCAACCTTGGGAAGTATGATTTCAGTGGCCATCACTCAGATCTTTCCCTGCACGAGTTTGCGAAGGCCGTCGATAATGTCGGGCACTTGCGGCACGGCGGCTTTTTCCAGTTGCGGATTGTAAGGAACTGGGCTGTCAATGCCTCCGAGCCGCATAATAGGAGCATCAAGATAATCGAAAGCCTCACTCTCGGCGATCATCGCGCTGATTTCAGCACCAATGCCAAGCGTTTTCACGGCTTCATAGACACAAAGAAGGCGCGAAGTTTTCTTGACACTGGCGATTATTGTCTCACGATCAATTGGACGGATGGTGCGAAGGTCAATCACCTCCACATTAATTCCTTCGGCTTGCAGCACTTCGGCCGCTTCCATGGACCTGTGCACCATGATTGAAGTTGCGACCACTGTGGCATGTTTGCCTTCGCGGACAATAGCGGCTTCGCCAATAGGCACTGTATAATGACCTTCTGGCACCGGACCCTTCATTTTGTAGAGCAGCTTGTGCTCAAAGATCATCACGGGATCATGTTCTTGTAACGCTGCGAGCAGCATGCCCTTCGCGTCATGCGGTGTTGCAGGCTGGATGACCTTGAGACCTGGCACATGGGCAAGCCATGCCTCAAGGCTTTGGCTGTGTTGCGCAGCCGCACCCGTGCCAGAACCAGCAGGGAAACGCATAATCACAGGCACTGAAACCTCGCCGCCCAGCATGAAACGCATCTTCGCTGCCTGATTGACGATTTGCTCCATGGCTAAAGTGGCAAAATCCGAAAACTGGAATTCAAAGATTGGCCGCATACCGGTCATCGCAGCACCTACTGCAACGCCTGCACCACCCAATTCGGAAATTGGCATATCAATCACTCGGTCGGCCCCAAAGCGTTCAACAAGATCGCCCGTCACCTGAAAGGCGCCGCCATAGACGCCGATGTCCTCACCCATGAGGAAAACCCGAGGATCACTTTCCAACGCTATTGCCATGGCTTCCTGGATGGCTTGTGAATAACTGAGTTCCCTGACTTTCATGTCCATTATTGGTTCTCCGTATAGACAAAGTTGAGCACTTCAGACGTGCTGGGCGCCGGGCTCGACTGGGCAAATTCGACACCCGCTGCAATTTCGGCCTCAACAGAGGTGCGCAATGCCGAAATGCCCGGCTCGTCGATCAAGCCAAACTGGAGCAGTTCCGCCTCGAAGAGATTGATCGGATCGCGCATCGCCTTCCACTCTTCGATCTCTTCCTTGGTGCGGTAACGGTTACGATCGCTCTTGGAATGGCCGCGGTGGCGGTAGGTTTTACATTCAATGAGGCTCGGCCCCTCGCCACGGCGCGCGCGGTCGACGGCAGTGCTGGAGGCTTCTGCCACGGTAGAAAAATCATTGCCGTTCACGATAATGCCGGGCATCGAATAACCCGCTGCGCGGTCGGCAATATTGATAATGGCGGTAGAGCGCGCGGTTGAAGTAGACATGCCATAACCGTTGTTTTCACAAACGAAAACTACAGGCAGTTTCCAGATCGCAGCCATGTTGAGCGATTCATGGAAAGCACCTTCATTGTTGGCGCCGTCACCAAAAAAGCATATCACGACCTTGCCATTCTTTTGCATCTTCGCAGAAAGTGCGGCACCAACCGCAATCGGAATGCCACCTGCAACGATACCGTTGGCTCCGAGGTTGCCCATGGTGACGTCTGCGATATGCATTGAGCCGCCGCGACCCTTGCAATAACCCGTCGTCTTGCCGAAGAATTCGGCAAACATCCGGTCCACTCTGGCGCCCTTTGCGATGCAATGACCATGGCCGCGGTGGGTGGAGGTAATCTGGTCGTCGACCGTCAAGGGCATACAGATGCCAAGAGCACTGGCTTCCTGGCCTATCGACAAATGCATGGTGCCGTGGATGAGGCCGCGCGTGTAGCATTCTTCAGCGCCCTCCTCAAACTTGCGGATAAGGTACATCTTGCGCAGCACCTCGCGCAATTGCTCCGGCGAATAAGCGCTAAAGGCAAAGGCGACATTCGTGGTTTCGACAGCGGGTTTTTTGGCTATGGCTGGCATGGTTTGCTCCTCAAATTCCGTAAACAAGTTTATCTTGGCGCGCGCGCAGCGTGGCGATCTTTGAGCCAGCGGGCACTTCGGCATTAACGGTGGTAATAAGATCGCCCTTTTTAATGGGCTTCGTCACCTTGGCGGAATGCAGCAAACCACACGGGATGGCCTTAGACGCACGGGCCTCCTCGGCGGTCATTATCCACGCGCGGTAACAATATTCGCCAATGGCATCGAGCGTTTCACCCGGCTTCATATCTTTCTTGGCGACTGCGCAGACCTCGGCCACGGGCTTGGCCAGTGGCACCATATCGGCCTTGCCATAAAGCACGACGCGGGCGCAGGTGAGCGGCACTTCGAGCGACGTGAGGTGATAAGGTCGGTGGAATGTGAAATATGGTCCGTGGCCCATCTTTAAATCTTCCATGCGTTCACGCACGCGGGGGTGGGACATTTCTGCCACTACAAAAACGCCAGGTGCCACACCCTTGCCGATCGAATAATCCACTACGCCAGAGCGTGAAAGCACACCTCCATCCTTCTTGGGCACCAATGTCTTGGCCAAAGTGTCAAGCGTGGCTGCGGGGCCATGCATGCCGGGGCAATCCGGCACCAGGCCGGTGGAATTGGCAAGTGCTGCCATTTCCACCATGGTTTTGGACCCATCGACGAACTCCACCAACATGCGGACATTCATGTTGCGCCTCTTGGCCTCCTCGGCATATTGGTCCGGCACGGCGTCAATTTTGAGCGGATTGTTTTTACCCTTGCCCGCAGCTACGATGTTGTGACCCATAGCGCTCACAAACTCAATGAGTTCCATGCACGATGAAGGTTCATCGCCTGCACCGAGCGAATAAATAACCCCAAGTCGGTCGGCCTCGCTTTTGAGATAGGCGCCAATTGTAACGTCGGCTTCCACATTCATCATCACCAGATGCTTGCCATGCTCCATGGCGCGAAGGCCGATCTCGGCACCCACGGAGGGAATACCGGTCGCGTCGATCACTACGTCGATGAGGCCGCTGTTTATCAGCAGATCGACATTGTCGGTGACCGCAACCTTGCCCTGTTCCATGGCGGCGTTGAGGGCATCAGCCGTTTTTGCTTCGCGCCAGTGGCCTTCGGCCTGATAGGCAATGTCCACCGCCTTGCCAGCAGCAGGAATGCGCAATTCAGAGATGGCGCCAATCTCAATGCCCGGCATATGGGCCACGCGGGTGACAATGTCAGTGCCCATTTCGCCTGAGCCGACAAGGCCGATGCGAATGGGCTTGCCGCTATCGGCGCGGGCCTGCAAATCGCGGGCAAGGCCTGTGGGTGAAACATTGATCGGCATGTTGTTCAATCTCCTGGGTGTATTTTCTTGATTGCGTTCATGCGGCTTGCGCTCGCGCTGTATCGCGAACGGAGCGCTGCTGCATTTCAGATTTTGCGTGTGCCATTTCGTTGGCCGTGCGGGACTTGCTCCAGCCCAGCGTGGTGGCCGCAATCCTGGCCACTTCTTCCACCAGAGGCGAGGTGAGCCCGCCCTCCATGGCGATGGCCGTGCGCCGCAATAAAATGTCTGATAAGCGGCGGACTTCGTCATTGCGGCAAATAAAGACGACTTCGCCAGCGGAATAGCCAGGGAGAGTGGCCAGCGGCTGATCAGAGCCGTAGGCTAACGAAGCCGCGACCAACGTGGCACGCGTGCCGTAGCGGTCGAAAAGAATGCGTGCCCTTTGGGATGAGAGGCCAAATTTGGCAGCAAATATGGTGACAAAGTTTTCTTCGGCCACCTGATCTTTTGGATAGGCGCTGCCGCCACCAATTGGGAGATTTTCAGTTGAACAGCGCCGGACCTTTCCGAGCTGGACAAGGACCACATCGGCACTCTGAGCAGCGAAAGAGCGAAAGGTCGTCCACTTTCCGCCAATGAGGGACAACACGGGCACCATAGTACCCGGCAGTATGTCCCTGGCAATCGCATGGGCGCGGCTTACATATCCAATGTCTTTGCCGTCGCTGCGTGGCAAGGGGCGCACACCGCAATAAGAAAGTAGGATCTGATCCGCAGTGATACGGATTTCGGGAAAGATTTCGCGGGTCACATTGAGGAGATAATCCGTCTCTTCCGGGGTGCAGCTGACGTTATCAGGGTCTTTCACCGGAATGTCGGTTGAACCAATGAGGGCGTTGCCAAAGAAGGGATAGATGAGATTGACGCGGCCGTCCGCTGTGCCAAAGTAAATCATCCTCTCCTTTAGTGCGGCGACAAGTTGTGGGTGATCGACGATGAGGTGTGAGCCCTTGGAACCCCCCATGTGCTGCGAAGCAATGCCCAGTGCCGCATTGACCTTGTCAATCCATGCGCCACCGGCGTTGACTATCACATCAACCGTTACCTCTGCAGCTTCGCCAGTGATGCTATCCGTCAAGATCAAACCACCAGCTTTGGGCCCAGCCTTGGCCGTGGTGTAGGTTCGCAGCGCGCTGCCGGGATTGGCCACCAGCGCATCCATCACCAGCTCAAGCCCCAGCCTCTCGGCATGGGTGACACGACCTTCATAATACAGGCA
This sequence comes from Rhodobiaceae bacterium, assembly GCA_031369725.1. Lineage (GTDB taxonomy): Bacteria > Pseudomonadota > Alphaproteobacteria > Rhizobiales > Aestuariivirgaceae > Aestuariivirga. The sequence continues at coordinate 6,401 of JANMPF010000377.1, forward strand.
AGCGGCCACAATCTCTTTTGCAAAGCCGGGATAGTCGGCGCGCAAACGCCTGGGCCCGAAAAAGCGATGATCGGGCAAAGCCTTCACCTTGCGGCTGAACGCATCATAAATGCGTAAGCCTATTTCAGTGATAATGGCACCACGGTCGACCAGCTTGGCCTTGAAGCCCAGACAACGTAAAGCCGAGGGGACGATGCCACCGCACCAAGACCGCACAGGCAATACCGTTTCCAGCGGCTTCACATAATGTGGCGCGTTGCGCAGCAGTCTGTTGCGCTCTATTGCGGACTCGCGGACTAGTCGGAACTCACCGGTTTCAAGATATTTGATGCCGCCATGGATCAGGCGTGAGGGTGCTGCACTTGCACCTTCGCAAATGTCACCACGGTCAATCAGCAGGCAATCCACACCCTGCAAACACAAATCGCGGAACAAGCCGCTGCCATTGATGCCCGCGCCGATGATCACCACAGGATAATGTGGCTTCAATGGCTTTGCAGCTGTGGGAGGGTTCGTTGCCATGATCATTGATCAACAATGGCGACCTTGATGGCCGAGCCCTGCTCTGCCATAGACAAGGCCGCTACAATGTCTTTCAATCTGAAGCGGTGGGTAAGCAGGGAATCTACTTCGAGATGGCC
>JANMPF010000442.1:0-2902 GCA_031369725.1 Rhodobiaceae bacterium
AGTTGCAACCGAAGGCATTCGCGTAAACGCCGTGCGGGCGGGCATCATAGATACGGAAATCCATGCCTCTGGCGGCGAACCGGCACGCGCGGCACTGCTCCGCAATCAAATCCCCATGCAGCGTGAAGGCACGCCACAGGAGGTGGCAGAAACAATTATTTGGTTGGCATCTGATAAGGCATCGTATGTAACAGGTGCATGCCTGGCCGTTTCGGGTGGCCGCAGCGTTTGAAATTTTGACGATAGACAGGAAAAACAGCAATGGCTGAACAATTTGATCTCACCATTATAGGCACCGGCCCCGGCGGCTATGTATGTGCGATTCGGGCGTCCCAGTTGGGCCTGAAAGTGGCCGTTGTGGAAAGGCGTGCTACCCACGGCGGCACCTGCCTCAATGTGGGCTGCATTCCCTCCAAGGCGCTGCTGCATGCGTCTGAACTCTTTGGCGAGGCAGGGCACTCCTTTGCCAGGATGGGCATCACTGTCTCACCCACATTTGATTTGGCCAAGATGATGACCTTCAAACAGGAGGCCATTGATGGCAATACCAAAGGTGTTGATTTCCTCCTGAAGAAAAACAAGGTGACAGTGTTCCGCGGTACTGGAAAAATAATGGGCCCCGGCAAAGTTGACGTTGCCGGCCAGGTTATTGAAACCAGGAATATTGTCATTGCCACGGGGTCAGACGTTGCAACACTCAAGGGCATTGATGTGGACGAGAGGCAAATTGTCTCTTCAACCGGCGCCCTCGAGCTTGCCAAGGTTCCTTCCCATCTCGCCATTATCGGCGCTGGCGTCATTGGCCTTGAACTCGGCTCCGTCTATGCCCGCTTGGGTGCCAAGGTGACAGTCATTGAATATCTCGACCGCATTTTGCCCGGCATGGATCTGGAAGTGGCCAAGGCCTTCCAGCGTCTGCTGCAAAAGCAGGGCTTCACCTTCAGGCTCGCAAGCAAAGTAACGGGTGCCAGCAAATCAAAGACTGGTGTTTTGCTGCAAATTGAACCCGCAAGTGGCGGCACTGCAGAAACACTTGCCGCCGACACCGTGCTCGTGGCCGTTGGCCGTAACCCCTATACGGAAGGCTTGGGTTGTAACGAGGCGGGCATCAAGCGTGACGCCAAGGGCCGCATTGAAGTGGGGTCGCATTTCGAAACCAGCCTCAAGGGCGTTTATGCCATCGGTGATGTCATCCGTGGCCCCATGCTCGCCCACAAGGCGGAAGACGAAGGTGTGGCCTTGGCCGAAATGCTCAGTGGCAAGGCGGGTCACGTGAACTACGACGTCATCCCTGGCGTGGTTTACACCACTCCTGAAGTGGCAAGTGTGGGAAAAACCGAGGAAGAACTCAAGGCAGCAGGCATCGAATATAAGGCGGGCAAGTTTCTATTCCTCGCCAATGGCCGCGCCAAGGCCAATCAAACCACCGATGGCTTTGTCAAGATTTTGGCTGATGCACGTTCCGACAGGGTATTGGGCGCCCACATTATGGGGCCGATGGCTGGCGAATTGATCCATGAAATTGCTGTGTTGATGGAGTTCGGGGGCTCTGCCGAAGACCTGGCACGCACCTGTCATGCCCATCCAACTCTATCAGAGGCTGTAAAAGAGGCCGCCATGGCAGTTGCCGGACGTGCAATTCATAGTTGATATGCATTTTAAAACAACCTTAACGGTCATTTGTATCTGTTCCGTTTAGCTAATTGTAAATCTTTTTCCTCATAGTCAAAATTTATATAAAGCATTCTGACTTGGGCGAACATGATGGCGGGCAAAGATAAACACGTAGATATCCTTGTATTGGACGACGACTTGGAGCTTTTGACCTCGACAGCTGAGCTATTGGCTGACATGGGCTACAAGGTGAAGGGCTTCGCTGATCCGGAATCGGCACTCGAATTTGCCATGGGACAGACTTTTTCAGTGGGCCTCTTTGATTTTCGCCTCGGCAGCCTGAAAAATGGCCTGGACGTTGTTGAAACCATGCAAGCCCTCGGCTGTAAATCCGTTTATGTCATGGTATCGGCAGACATTGAAAATTCCACCCAGACACGCGCTGTAAACCTCAAACTGTTCGAATTCATGCGCAAGCCCGTGGCACCGGAATCTTTGCTGGCAACCATCGAACGCGCCCTTGCCCACTCCAACCTCGCGGCTGCTTGACTACAACCCTGTGGTCGGCCGCGGATTGCTGCCATCAAAATACCGCGCATAACGAAATGGACTGGGATCAACGCAAGGTCTTTCACCCACCACCAATTGCGCCATGAGCTTTCCAGCCCCCGGCCCCAGACCAAAACCATGACCCGAAAAACCAGACGCAAGAAATAGCCCGGTGATTTTCTCCACCGGCGAAATCACCGGCACTGCGTCAGGCGTTGCATCAATCGCCCCGGCCCACCGTTCGGCAATTTGCATGGGCGCAAAGGCTGGAAAGTAATCCTTGAGGCTGTTTGCCGCCTCATCAAGAATGGCATGAACAGGTGCGGGGTCAAGCATGCGCACCTCTTCAAATGGCGAACGCTCATCAAGCTGCCAGCGCCGCTTCAATCCCGCTTCCTCAAAAAACCTTCTCCCAAGGCGCAAGCGCAAGCCGGTCCAGTCCAATCGCAAGGCAGGCAGGAATTTGGTAAACAGGCGAAAACTGTCAGGCATGATGTCGGCAACGGAAAGCTGACGGTGGCTGATCGTATATCCGCCATCCAGACGTTTGCGAAACGCAAACTTGCCGCCCGAGCAGCCTTTCTCAACGCCGGCATCGAGAGGTGCCGTTCGCATGACGGAATTGACGACAGTGAGCTGTGGAAACGCGACACCGAGATTATGCAGGAAGCGGCGCGACCAGGCACCTCCGGCAAGCACCACCTGTTCACAGGCAATCCGGCCTTTTTCGGTGACAACC
>JANMPF010000535.1:0-3032 GCA_031369725.1 Rhodobiaceae bacterium
ATCGGGCCGGAGACCGCTGGCATTTTGATAGAACCCATTCAGGGTGAAGGTGGGGTTCGCCCGGTTCCTGCTGAAACCCTGCGGGCCTTGCGCGTGCTTTGTGATGAGCGCGGTTTGCTTTTAATATTTGATGAAGTGCAGTGTGGCATTGGCCGCACGGGAAAACTTTTCGCCCATGAGTGGGCTGGCATCACGCCTGATATCATGGCGGTGGCCAAAGGCATTGGCGGGGGCTTTCCGCTGGGTGCCTGTCTTGCCACGGAAAATGCGGCAGTTGGCATGGTCGCTGGCACCCATGGCTCCACCTATGGCGGCAATCCATTGGCAACCGCCGTTGGCAATGCGGTGCTCGATGTGGTGCTTGCAGATGGTTTTCTGGATAATGTCCTGCAACGCTCGCTGGTGCTGAAGCAAAGACTGGCCCGGCTGAAGGATGAACATCCTGCCATCATTGAAGATATTCGCGGGGTGGGCCTGATGATGGGCATCAAGTGCAAGACGCCCAACGCGGATTTTCAGGCCACAGCTTTGGAACACAGGCTGCTCACCATTGCCGCTGGTGATAATGTCATTCGCCTGCTGCCGCCATTGGTGGTGAGTGATGAGGAGATTGGTGAAGCCGTGAACAAACTGGATGCAACGTGCCGCACACTGGAAGCCGGGACGGCGGCCTCGTGATGACGGCCCCGCAACATTTTCTTGATCTTTCGGATTTTGAGGGTGGGCGCCTGCGTGAAATACTGAATGCCGCGAAAGCCATGAAGGAGGCGCGGGCAGGATTGTCCAAGGGCACGCTTGAAGCGGGCACACCACTTGGCGGCAAAATCATTGCCCTCATATTCCAGCAGCCATCGACGCGCACGCGGGTTTCGTTTGAGGTCGGCATTCGCCAGCTCGGCGGCCAATCCATGCTCATCTCGGCAGGCGACATGCAATTGGGCCGGGGTGAAACCATCGGTGACACGGCACAGGTTCTGTCGCGCTATGTGGATGCCATCATGATCCGCGCCAGGAACCATGATGATCTGCTGGAACTGGCAAGGCATGCAACGGTTCCCGTCATCAATGGCCTCACCAACAAATCGCACCCGTGCCAGATCATCGCTGATGTCCTGACGATTGAAGAGCATGTGGGGCCGCTGGCCGAGCAGACGATTGCCTGGGTGGGCGATGGCAACAATGTGGCTGCCTCTTTCGTTCATGCGGTGACACGGCTCGGCGGCAAATTGCGTTTGGCCTGTCCCAATACCTTGATGGTGGACCCCGATGTGATGGGATGGGCGCGGGCCAATGGTGGAGATGTCACAGCCACATCTTCTGCCGAGGTTGCGGTGAGCGGTGCCACTTGCGTGGTGGCTGATGCGTGGGTTTCAATGCATGATGCGGATGCGGCCAACCGGCACAATGTTTTGAAACCCTATCAGGTCAACCAGGCCTTGATGAAGCGTGCCGCCGCCAATGCCATCTTCATGCATTGCCTTCCCGCACACCGCGGCGAAGAAGTGACGGCAGAGGTTTTGGATGGCCCGCAATCGGTGGTTTTCGATGAGGCGGAAAACCGCCTGCATGCCCAGAAGGCCATTTTGCTGCATTGCTTTGGGGTGAAGTAGTGCCGACCAAAGATACGGTGATGCCCTTTGAAGTGAAGCCGCTCGGCGTGCGCGGGCGCATTGTGCGGCTGGGTCCCGTGATTGACGATATTTTGCAGCGCCATGATTATCCGCCAGCGGTTTCGGCCCTGTTGGCTGAGGCCATTGCGCTCACGGCGATGCTGGGTGCCACGCTGAAATTCGAGGGCAAGTTCATCCTGCAAACCAAGACCGATGGCCCGGTTGACATGATCGTTGCTGATTTCATGTCACCCAATGGAGTGCGTGGCTATGCGCGCTTTAGCAAGGAGAAGGTGGAAGCACTCAAGGCGCCTCTACAGCAGGAACTGCTGGGCAAGGGCTATCTTGCCATGACGGTCGACCAGGGTTCGGACATGGAGCGCTACCAGGGCATTGTGCCGCTTGATGGCACGACGCTGGCGGATGCCGCAGATACTTACTTCAAACAATCCGAACAAATTCCAACGCGGTTGCGACTGGTTTCCGGCCCCCTATTGGCACGGGGTGAAAAAACCACCCATTGGCGAAGTGGTGCCATCATGGTGCAGCACTTGCCTGCTGAGGGCGGTATCAGCCCTATTGCTTTTTCATCTGGTGACAATCCTGAAGGTGAGGAACAGGTGCCGGAAGATGATAACTGGGTAAAGGCGAAACTGCTGCTGGATACTGTCGAACATCATGAATTGCTTGACCCCACACTCACCACCGGGGAATTGCTCTACCGGCTCTATCACGAAGACGGCGTCACGGTGTACCCTGCTTCAGACATCATCCGCCATTGCACCTGTTCGGTGAATGCGGTGGAAACCATGCTGCGGAATTTTTCGGCGCAAGACCGGGCCGACATGATCGAGAACGGCGAGATCAAGGTGATTTGCGAATTCTGCTCAAGCGAGTACCGTTTCAAACCGGAGATGCTGGAAGAGCTGGAGTAAGTTTCAAGTTTGCCCCTCTACTATATCGTCATTCCATTGCGCCCACCACCATCCGTCATTGCGGCACGCCCACCACTTTCCCGTCATTCCGGCGCAAGCCGGAATCTGGCGGCAGTTTCTATTCTGAACGGGATTCCGGCGTGCGCCGGATTGACGGGCTATGGGGACGGGAGGGCTTGCACCGGACTGACGGGCAGTTGTGGGATGTTCGCCAGGATGACAGACGTGGGCGTGCGCGAAATTAGCGACTCACATCTCCGGAATGGCAATTCTATTTTGTGCGCAGGCTGCGCGCACCGTGTTGCGCAGCAGGCAGGCAATTGTCATGGGGCCCACGCCACCGGGAACCGGCGTGATCGACCCCGCAACTTTTTCGCAGGAAACAAAATCGCAATCGCCAACCAGTCTGTTTTTTCCACCACGCTCGATACGGTTGATGCCAACGTCAATGACACAGGCACCGGGTTTGAGCCAGTCGCCCTTGACC
>JANMPF010000555.1:0-3261 GCA_031369725.1 Rhodobiaceae bacterium
CGCCTGCCTCTGGCGTGGCGCTGGGGCTGGACCGCTTGATCATGCTTGCCACCGGGGCAACGCGGATTGATCAGGTGCTGTGGACGCCGGTTGCGTAAACGCACCGCCCCCTTAACTTCGTCAATCCGGTGCCCATTTATCCGTCATTCCGGCGCGTGTCTCCCCACATCCGTCATTCCGGCGCAAGCCGGAATCTGGCTGCAGTTTCTCTTCTGAACGGGATTCCGGCGTTCGCCGGAATGACGGATAAATGGGCGTCGGATAAATGGGCGTCGGATAATGGACGTCGGATAAATGGGTGCCGGAATGACGAAGTTACGGCGTGTTTTTTGTGATTACGCAAAGCCCTTCGCGGCCAGGACTTGCCTGATCGACCTTGCCATCTTTTCCACCATCTCGGTGAGTTCGGCATCGGTTGAGTTGTAGGGTGGTGCGAGGATCACCACGTCGCCGTTCACGCCGTCGACGTTGCCGCCTATGGGGTAGCAGATGAGGCCATTCTCAAGTGCCCGCTGGCGGATGTGCATGAAGAGCTTGTGGGAGGCATCGTATGGCTTTTTGGTTTTGCGGTCCGCCACCAATTCGGTTGCGATGAAGTGGCCGCGGCCACGGATGTCGCCCACGGCTTCCACGCCGGACAGTGCATCGGCAAGCATCTTCTTCAGTTTGGGTTCATTGGCGCGAACCTTGGCGAGCAAGCCTTCGCGCAAGACGATTTTTTGAACGGCAACGCCTGCTGCGCAACTTGCCGTATGGCCGGTGAAGGTGTGGCCGGTCATGGGGGCCCCGTAAACCCGCATGATGGGTTCGGCCACCTTGTCGTTATAAATGGCAACACCGAGCGGCATGTAGCCTGCGGCCAGGCCTTTGGCCACCGACATGATGTCGGGTTCCACGCCATCAAATTCCAAAGCGCGCCACGTGCCGCAGCGGCCAGCGCCACACATCACCTCATCGGCAATCATCAGCACGCCGTATTTATCGCAGATCGCGCGGATGCGTTTGGCATAGCCTGCAGGGGCTGCAACACAGCCGCCCGCAGCGCCGACGACAGGCTCGAAAACGAAGGCGGCAACTTTGTCGGCACCCAGCGCCAGGATTTCATCTTCCAACTCCTGCGCGCAGGCTGCTCCATTGGGGTCGCCGATGGGGCGATAATCATTGGCGGGAGAGAGGCGCGATACGGCAAGCAGCGAGCCTTCAAAGGCGGCGGTGCGCTCGAGAAAACCCGAGATCGACAATGCGCCAAGTGTGTTGCCGTGCCATGAACGATTTCTCGCAATGAAGCGACGGCGGCTCATTTCGCCACGGGCGGCGTGATATTGCAGGGCGAGCTTCATGCAGGATTCAACCGCCTCGGAACCGCCAGTTACATAGACCATGTGCTTGAGGGTGCCACCGCAGAGCTGGCGGATAATGGCGGTGAGTTCTTCCAGCGCATCTGTTGTGAAGTTGTAGCGGTAGCCATGGGCGATGCGGTCCAACTGGGCCTTGATGGCATCGTTCACTTCCGTGTTGGCATGGCCGATGCAGTAAACGGCGGGGCCACCGGAACCATCGATATACTGCTTGCCGTTCACATCGGTCAAATAACTCCCCTTGGCCCACACAACTTTGGGAAGCGCTGTGGTGGAATGAATATTGGCGGGCAGGGCTGACATGTGTGAAATCCATCTTGCATTGGTGGGCGGCTTCATGCGGTACTAGCAGGAAAACCGGAGAAGCCGCAATTCCATGATTACCGTATTTGACGATGCGCAACGCTTGCATGCGCCCCACACATTCATCGTGTCTGGCAGGATGCAGGCCATTCCGGAGACACCAGAGCGCATCGACATGTTATTGCACGGCGTTCACGCTTTGGGCGGGCCTGTTGTTACACCTCCTGCCATTGGCATGGACACCATTGGATTGGTGCATGAGCAGCGCTACCTCAGGTTTCTTGAAACCCTGCTGGAGCGCTGGGCCCGCATTCCCGACGCCAGCGATATTCCGCTACCCAATACCTATGCCATGGGGCGTTCGACTTTGGCTCCAGTGGGATATCCTGAATCGGTGGTGGGGCAAGCGGGCTATCATTTGGGCGATGGCGCCTGTCCGGTGACATCCACCACACTTCAGTCGGCAATGGCGAGTGCTGCAAGTGCCGTGCATGGTGCCTCACTGGTGTTGAACGGGGAAAAGCAGGTCTATGCGCTATGCCGGCCACCGGGCCACCACGCATCTTCGGATGTGGCGGCGGGGTTTTGCTACTTCAACAATTCGGCACTCGCGGCAGCGATGCTTACCCGGGCTGGCCGGCGCGTGGCCATTCTGGATATCGACGTTCATCACGGCAATGGCACCGAGGCGATATTTTATGACCGCGCTGACGTGCTGACTGTTTCCATTCATGCCCATCCCAACCGGTTCTATCCGTTCTTCTGGGGTTATGAAAATGAAACGGGCAGGGGTGCAGGCGTTGGCTTCAATCTCAACCTGCCGATGGAACGTGGCACGATGATCAAGGATTATTGTGCGGGTTTGGAAACGGCGTTGCAGCGGATCACTGACTTTGGTGCCGACACCCTGGTATTGGCAGCGGGGCTGGATATTGCGGTGGATGATCCGTTCAAGGGGTTTGCCATTGCCACGCCGGAGTTTGAAATGATTGGAAAAATGATTGCGCAACTGCAGTTGCCAACTCTCGTTGTGCAGGAAGGCGGCTATCCTTCACCCAGTTTGGGATTGAACCTGGCCTCGCTGCTCACAGGTTTGGCCACATGATCATTCGCGACATGGCGGATGGGGAAGCGCAAGCCGTGGCCGACATGGTGCATGGGCTGGCGCGGGACTTGGCTCTCAAGGTCATACCCAATATAACGGCACGAAAACTGATCGACGCATGTGATCTCGTAAACGTTGTCGTGGCCGCCGAAAATGACAGGCTTTTGGGTGCCTGCCTTTCTCTCATGACCTTCTCAACATTTCGCGGCACCAAGGGCATGTATGTGGTTGACTTATTTGTGGATGGAGCAGCGCGCAACCGCCATATCGGCCTTGCCCTGCTGAAGCAATCGGCGCGGGCTGCGGTTGCCAAAGGTGCCACATTTATTAAACTGGAAGTGGACGTAACGAACGAAGGCGGTGCGCGGTTTTATGAGCGCATCGGTTTCACGAAAAAACACGAAGACTGCCTGTTCATTTTGGAGCAGGATGGTCTCAACAATCTCACGAGGGAAAAATCATGACAATCAAGCGCGTTGGTTTAATCGGTGTTGG
>JANMPF010000599.1:0-1655 GCA_031369725.1 Rhodobiaceae bacterium
CCCCTGGTGCCCAGAACCTTGCGCTACACCCTGGCAGAGCGGCTTTCTGCCAAAGGCGATGTGCTCACTCCCCTGGATGAATCAGCGCTGCAAGGTTTGGGCAATTCTCTCCGCGCGGAAAATGTGAAAGCCGTGGCCGTAGGTTTCCTCCATGCCTATGCCCATGACGCCCACGAGCGCCGGGTGCGTGAAGTTCTCCAGGCCGCGCTGCCAGGCGATGTAACAATTTGCATCTCCAGCGAAGTCGCCCCCGAAATCCGCGAATTTGAACGCTTTTCAACTGTCGTTGCCAATGCCTATGTGCGGCCCCTCATGGCAGGTTATTTGCACCGTCTGCGCGACGAGTTGAAGAACATGAGTGTGAATTGCCCGCTGTTTCTCATGATGTCGGGCGGTGGCCTCACCACCTTGGAAACTGCAGCGCGCTTTCCCATCCGCCTGGTTGAATCCGGGCCAGCCGGCGGTGCCATTCTGGCGTCCGAAATTGCCGCTGAATGTGCGTTGCCCGAAGTTGTCTCTTTCGACATGGGCGGCACCACGGCAAAAATTTGCCTTCTCACCAATGGTGAACCCGAACGCGCCCGCAAATTTGAAATAGCGCGTGCCTACCGCGACATGAAGGGTTCAGGCATCCCTGTGCGCATTCCCGTCATTGAAATGGTGGAAATTGGTGCTGGCGGCGGCTCCATTGCCCGCGTCGATAAATTGAACCGCATTACCGTGGGGCCAGACAGTGCAGGTTCAACCCCCGGCCCCGTGTGTTACGGCCGCGGCGGCACCGAACCTGCGGTCACCGACGCAAATCTCGTGCTCGGCAAAATTGACCCTACTTATTTCGCCGGCGGAAAAATCAGGCTCGATGAGGCGGCTGCGGCTGTCGCCTTGCAAAAATCCATCGGCATTCCATTAAAGCTTAAAGGTTTCTGGTCAGCCGCAGGTGTGACCGAGATCGTTGAGGAAAACATGGCCAACGCCGCCCGCGTTCACGCCATTGAACGTGGCCGCGACATTGCCGCCTGCACCATGATCGCCTTTGGTGGCGGCGCACCGCTGCATGCCTGTCGCCTGGCAGAGAAGGTTGGGGTTAAGACCATCATCATTCCATTGGGCGCCGGTGTGGGCTCAGCCATTGGCTTCTTGCGCGCACCCATCGCCTATGAAGTGACACGCAGCGCTGCAGTTTCATTGGATGAGTTTGGCGCCAAGGCAGTGAATGCATTGTTGCAAGCCATGACGCGCGATGCGCGTGCCGTCGTCGAGCCCGCCCTCGGGCCGGCCAAAGCCACCGTGCAAATCATTGCCGATTGCAGGTATGTTGGCCAGGGCCATGAAATCCGTGTAGCGGTTCCGTTGAAAACGTTAACCGATGCCGATGGCAAAAAACTTAAGGCCGCCTTTGAAGCGCAGTATGAGCAGGTCTACGGCCTTCGCATTCCCAATCAGGAAGCTGAGGCAATCACCTGGTCGGTTACCGTTTCATCCCTCACAAAAAAGCCAAAACGCGTAACCAATGTCTCGTCCAAATCAACACCCAAGCCACGTGGACTGCGGCTCATCTATGATCCCGCCTTGGGTAGGCAGGTGATGGCACCCGTGTATTGGCGTTTCGACATGAGGCCAGGTGCCGCATTCAAAGGCCCCGCCATTGTCGCCGA
>JANMPF010000003.1:0-3190 GCA_031369725.1 Rhodobiaceae bacterium
TGATGTGGAGCATTCCCTGACTGGCCAGCGCACGGGTGAAAAATTCCAACTTGGAGATCAAGTTGAAGTGAAACTGCTGGAGGTGGCGCCTGTTTCAGGGGGCTTGCGTTTCGAGATGGTGTCTGATGGCAGACAGGGTAAACCGCCACCGCAACAACGCCGCGGCCGGCCGTTGCGCATGAGCAAGCAAGGACAGAAATCGCGCCGGAAAAATTGAACCTTGCGGCAAGCCGCCGCGCGACGCGTCATCACATTTGCGAACCGATGATTGAAGCCCACATTGCGGCCATGGAACTCATGGCCCATGTGAAACTCGCCGATCGCTCATGGAAACAGGCGATGTGGCGCGGTGCCTGTGGAAAATGCCCGGCCTGCGGCCGTGGTCACATGTTCATAAAATTCATGAAGGTGGCAGACAGCTGCGATCATTGCGGGGAAGCGCTGCACCACCAACGGGCCGATGATGCGCCGCCCTATTTCACGATTTTTATCGTGGGCCATATCGTTATTCCACTGGTGTTTATTGTCGAGCGGGTTTGGCAGCCACCCTATTGGGTTCACGCTGCCCTTTGGCTACCGCTGATCATGGGCTTGACATTCGGACTTATGCCCATCGTAAAAGGTGCCGTGGTGGGCCTGCAGTGGGCCATAGGGATGCATGGGTTTGGTTTTGAACAGAGCACCGAAGAAAGCAGCGACCCCACCCAGTGACGCGGCAACGCTCATTATTGTGCGTATCGACGGAGAGACCCCCCGCATTCTCATGGGAAAGCGCCACCATTCCCATGTTTTCATGCCCGACAAGTTTGTTTTCCCTGGCGGCCGGGTGGAATTGCGCGATGGCCGCGCGGCCGTGGCCCATGAAGGTGCGCCTATCACGCTTGACAAGCTCAAATTGCGGATGCGCGGCAAACCCAGTAATTCCCGCGCCCGTGGATTGCAGGTTGCGGCAATTCGCGAAACATATGAGGAAACCGGGCTGCTGGTTGGCCGTCAGGCAGTTGACGATGCGCCCGACCTCAGGGGGCTGGTTTACGTCGCGCGGGCAATTACGCCGCCAGGGCGAAGCAGGCGCTTTGATTCCCGGTTTTTCGTGTGTGATGCAGCAGTTGTTTCCAATCTGGATGCGCCCCACCTAATCGCTATCGCTGAACTCGTGGATTTGAAGTGGGTTTCACTGGCAGAAGCCCTTGACTTGAACCTGGCCTCGATAACACGCGAGATTCTAGGGCTGCTTGAACCGTTCCTGGCCCAAAAAACCCTGCCTCCGGTCGATTTCCCGGTGTCATTCCATCGTAATCGCGGCAAGGCGTGGATTGTCGACATTCTCGCGCACCCTGAAACTTGACTTTCGCGTCGGGATAGGGTCTATCGCCTTCAAATTCCGTTCGGAGACGATTATGGCCAAAGGCAATGTTATCAAGATCAAGCTCGCGTCAACTGCTGACACTGGCTATTTTTACGTGACCAAGAAGAATTCGCGCACCAAGACTGAAAAATTCTCTTTCAAGAAGTATGACCCGGTGGCGCGCAAGCATGTGGAATTCAAGGAAACCAAGATCAAGTAATTTTTGGGTTCATTTCTTTTCAAAGGCATCGCTTGGGCGGTGCTTTTTGTATTCTGGACTGAGTGTTGCAGAAAAGGTCCGGCCCGGGTTTTACTCGGATCGAGGAGGCCACTCAAAACCGCCCCGGACCGGCTTTTTCCCAATTCTTTCAGGCGATGCGGTGGGCCTGAATGAGGGGTGGGAAAATTAAGTGGTGCTGGCGGAGCGGCTGGGAGGTGCAGTCCCTGCCGCCCCGCTTGGAGTTGTGCCCAGAACCCTGGAGTATGTTTCTGGGCAGCGTTGATTTCGATTCAATATTTATATGAAAATGCGCTGCTACTCCAGCGCAACCTATGGTAAACGCTGCGTTTCTGGGAACAGGATGAACCGTTAAGGTAAACGTTCAATCAGCTCTAAGGCGTCTCTTCGGCGCTGTCGATCGCCTCGGGAAGATGCATTTCGAGGGGGAGTTGTTCATCACCATCGAGCGGATCCTCATCGGCTGCGAGGTCATCGCCGCCACGTGGATTTGGCATATCAAAATCTGGTGGCAAGTTGGCGTCCAGCAGCCCTGCCCCTTTGAGATCGTGAAGTCCTGGCAGATCCATCACTTCATTCAAGCCAAAGTGGCTCAGGAACGCGTCTGTTGTACCATAGGTTACAGGTCTCCCGGGTGTGCGCCTGCGGCCGCGCATTTTTACCCAGCCAATTTCCATGAGAATATCGAGAGTGCCTTTGGAAATGGCAACGCCCCTGATCTCTTCAATATCAGCACGGGTTACGGGCTGGTGATAGGCAACGATTGAAAGTGTTTCGAGGGCGGCCTTTGAAAGTTTTTTCTGCTCAAAAGTTTCGCGGCGCAAAACAAAACTCAGATCTTCGGCTGTTCGCAGGGTCCAGTTGCCGGCAATTTGCACCAGGTTCACACCGCGATTGGCGTAATTATCCTGCAAGTCGCTGAGCAATGCCAATACGTCAGTTCCCTCGGGCAAAAAACTCTGCAGATTCGGCAGCGAGACAGGGGCTTCAGCGGCAAACAGAATGGCTTCAACAATGCGCAAATGCTGGCTTCTGTCGGCGCGCGGGTGAAGTGTCACCACGGGAGTCGCCGCCCCGGTTTGTTCATCGCCAACTTCAATGCTCATGTTTGCTTGTACCATAATTTGTTCCTGTAAACACTAAGCGCGACGGCGCATGTAAAGCGGACGAAACGCGTCTTCCTGGCGCAATTCAATGTGGCCCTCGCGGACCAGCTCCAGGCTTGCGGTAAAGCTTGACGCCCTGATGGAGCGGCGCATTTCCGGTGCCACCAAATATTCCTCAAGCCAGGCATCAAAGGTTCCCCAATCATCCATCGTGCCTACCATGCGTTCGAGGTTCAGGCGGGCTTCCTTGATGGAGAATGTGGTGTGACGCCTGAGTATGTAGCTTTGGTGGCGGGCCTTGCGCTGGCGGCGCTCGGCGTAGGCCTTAAGGAGATCAATGAGATTATCGGCGTACTCGCGCTGGGTTTCGACCACGAGGGGCTCGGGGTGTCCCCGGCCATAAACATCGCGACCGAAAAGATTGCGCGCCATGAGCTTGGCGGCAGCGTCGCGCATGGCTTGCAAGCGTTGCAACCGGAAAGCCAAACGGGCGGCCAG
>JANMPF010000042.1:0-4905 GCA_031369725.1 Rhodobiaceae bacterium
ATTGTGGTGATGAAGTTGATGGCGCCAAGAATCGACGAGGCACCGGCGAGATGGATTGCCAGAATGGCATAGTCCATGGCGGGGCCCGGCTGGCCCGTGGTCGAGAGCGGCGGATAAAGTGTCCAGCCGCCACCTGCGCCATAAGCGCCTGACGGGCCTTCAACGAACATGGAAATGAGCAAGAGGCAAATTGCTGGTGGCAAAAGCCAGAAGGAAACGTTGTTCATGCGCGGGAACGCCATGTCGGGTGCTCCAATCATAAGGGGCACGAACCAGTTGCCAAATCCACCGATCATGGCAGGCATGACCATGAAGAAGATCATCAGCAGGGCATGGGCAGTCACAAACACGTTATACATGTGCTTGCCGGCGTCGCAGGCTTCCGGCTTGGCCATGTCACAACCGGCGCCATACACCATATTGGCAAGGCCGTGGAAAATCTGGATGCCGGGTTGGGCGAGTTCAATGCGCATCATCAGCGACAGGAAGCCGCCGATGAGGCCTGCGATAATTGCAAACCACAGATACATCGTCCCGATGTCCTTGTGGTTGGTTGAGTAGACTTAGCGCCTCCAGCCCGTGGGATGATCCTGGTGGTCGTCATGGCCGTGAGCGGCAGTTGCGTATGACATGGTGAATTAGCCTCTCAATAAACTCAGTTTTGTGCCAGATGGCCTTCGGCCTTCAGCATGGCGAAGAGAAAGTCTCGTGCCTCTTCAGCGCTTGCCGTCTTGATTTTTTCAGCCCATGCGTCAAAGTCGGCTTGCGAAACCACATGAACCTCGATGGGCATGAAGGCATGTTCCTTGCCGCACAGCTCGGAACACTGGCCGTAATATACCCCTTCCTTGGTGGCCTTGAACCAGTCTTCATTCAGGCGGCCGGGAATGGCATCGATTTTCATGCCAAAGGAAGGGATTGTCCATGCATGGATAATGCCTTCAGGATCGGCTGTAATGATCATCTTGACGATTTTGTTGACGGGTACAATCACCGGCACATCGGTTGCCAGCAAGTAGGGAACATTGTCCTTGGCGGCATCTTCCTTGCTTTTCAGATAGGCGGTGAAACTCACTTTGGCGGTTTTGTCATCGTTGAGGCCGAGATCAGGATATTCATAGGTCCAGTTCCAGCTGGGATTGCCGATGGCTTTGATCGTCATGTCAGCCACCGGAATGTCACGCTCCAAATAGAGCAGGCGAAGCGACGGGATGGCGATGGCCACGAGGATGAGGATTGGAATGACCGTCCACAAAACTTCGATAAGGGTATTGTGCGTGGTTTTCGAGGGAACCGGGTTGGCCTTGGCGTTGAACCTGACGATGATGTAAAGCATCAGGCCCATGACGAACGCTGTGATGACGGTGATGATAACCAAAATAAAATTGTGCAGCCAGGCAATGCCTTCAGCCACCGGCGTTGCGGCATCCTGCAAGCCAATTTGCCACGGTACAGCATGACCCAAGGCGGCCCACGCCGCAGTGGAGGCGGTGAGCAGCAAAAGCCCTGCACCAAGTCCTGCCAATTTGTTTGCGATTTGCATCGATAACCCTCTCAATTCGTAACTTCACCAAGGGTTTTACCCCATTGATACCCCAAGCCTTGGCGACTCTTTACCTTGTGCACAGGATTAAAGCAGATGTGAACCACATTCGCCTCCCCGTCGCAACAAAACCGGGCGCGGCATAACGTCATTGTATTCAACCGCTTTACCCAATTGCAATCAGCCATTTTCAGCAATTCGAAATTCCGCCTTATTTATCACGGAAAGGCACAGTTTGGCAGTTTACAGTTTTTCCTAAATCGTTATTGTTTTACAACCCACCCAGCGCTAATAGCGCCCCGACGTTTACGAAAGGTACCGTTCTGTGAGAATCACCAATGTCCTGCGTTTTGCAGCTGTGGCTGGCTTTGTGGGGGTTTTTTGCCCTGTGGCAGCTTTCGCCCAAGATCAACAACCAGTAGCAGGACAACAGAATTTTGGGCCGCGCATCAAGGCGGGCCAACCAGGTAGTGCCGCCCAAACGGCCCAAACTGCCCAACAGGCACCAGCGACCGATACAGTTTCAACCCATGGTGCCTGGCAGCTGCAATGCGGGACAGCACCTGCTGCCGATGGAAGTCCTGACCCTGCTGCCAAGAAGCAATGTGGCATGGTGCAGATAACCCATAGCGAAAAGAACGACAAAATCGGGCTTTCGCTTATTATTGTGAAAGCAAAACAGGGCGATAAGGATGTGTTGATGATGCGGGTCATGGCCCCGATTGGGGTTTACCTGCCAACTGGCGTCGCACTTGAAATTGATAGCGTGGCGGTAGGTCGCGTACCCTTCACGCGCTGCCGCCCGCAAATTTGCGAGGCGTTTGCCGAAGCTTCCCCTGAAACGCTGGCAAAAATGAAAAAAGGCACATCCGCCAACTTCATTATCTATGAAGCACCCGGCATTGGCATTCCGATGAAAATCTCGCTGGAAGGTTTTGGGGCCTCGCTTGCCGACCTCAACGCACAATAATTATTCTGCCAAGCACTAGCCGCTCAGGGCATTGACGCTTATCTCTATGGTTTGAACCTTCGGATAAGGAATCTCCTGGTGGCTTTTTCGCTTTTTGACAACACCGATACCACGCAAGAGCAGGCAACTCGCCTCGTCAAAGACGCCTTGCACGGGTCGGACGACGGCGAGCTTTTCGTTGAGCGCCGTCAAACCCAGGGCTTTTCTTTCGATGATGGCAAATTGAAATCGGCGAGCTTTGATGAAAGCCAAGGTTTTGGCCTGCGCTCAGTTTCGGGGGAAACGGCAGCCTATGCCCATTCAACCGAGATTTCCGCTGCAGCCCTGAAACGGGCTGCCGCACTTTGCAATACCATGACCGCTACGGGGAAACGGCAAATTTCAACCTCGCCCGAACGCACCAATCAAAAACTCTATGCGGCGGAAAATCCGACTGAAGCCATGGGCTTTGCGGAAAAAATCAGCCTGCTGCAGAAGGTCGACGCATTTACGCGTGGTCTCGGGCCGGAAGTCGCCCAAGTCTCTGTCTCACTTGCCAGCGACTGGCAATCGGTTGAGATCATTCGTGGCGACGGGCAGATCTACCGCGACATCCGCCCGCTGGTGCGCTTTGGGGTTTCGGTCGTGGCCGCGCGCGGCGGCATTCAAGGGCAAGGCAGCCATGGCCTTGGCGGGCGTGGTGACATGGTTTCCTACGTCACGCCAGACCTGTGGCAGGCGGCCGCGCGTGAAGCCTACCGGCAAAGCCTGGTATCACTCGATGCAAAGCCTGCGCCGGCAGGCGAGGCTGATGTGATGCTGGGGCCGGGCTGGCCTGGAATTTTGCTGCATGAAGCGATTGGCCATGGACTGGAAGGTGATTTCAACCGCAAGGGAACTTCCGCCTTTGCAGGCCTCATGGGCGCCCGCATTGCGGCAAAGGGAATAACCGTGGTTGATGACGGCACACTGCCCAACCGGCGCGGTTCGGTTACCATTGATGATGAAGGAACGCCTTCCAACTGCACTACACTTATTGAAGATGGGGTGCTGGTTGGCCTCATGCAGGACCGCCTCAATGCACGCCTGATGGGTGTCACACCCACAGGCAATGGCCGGCGGCAATCCTATGCCCACGCGCCCATGCCGCGCATGACCAACACTTATATGCTTGCCGGCGACAGGCACCCAGACGAGATCTTGAAATCCATCAAGAAAGGACTGTTTGCGAAATCCTTTGGTGGCGGCCAGGTTGACATCACGTCCGGCAAATTCGTGTTTTCCTGCACTGAAGCCTATTTGATTGAGGACGGCAAGATCACAACTCCGGTGCGGGGGGCCACCATCATTGGCTCGGGTGCTGATGCACTCACACGCATTTCGATGGTGGGCAATGACATGGAGCTTGATCCCGGCATTGGCACCTGCGGCAAGCAGGGCCAGGGGGTTCCGGTGGGCGTTGGCCAACCCAGCTTGCGCATTGACCGTTTAACCGTTGGCGGCACGGCTGCCTGAGTGATGCCACCACGCCTGGTTATTTTCGATATGGACGATGTGCTGTGCCACTATGATCTTGGCCGCAGGCTTCGTGCCCTGTCACAACTCAGCGGCAAAACACCGCGCGATATTCGCGCCGCCATCTGGGACTCCGGGTTCGAGGCGGATGCGGATTCTGGCGGCTATCCGGATGCCGATGTCTACCTCAGCGAATTCAGCCAGCGCATTGGCCATCCCATTTCGCGTGCCGAATGGATTGCGGCACGGCGCTGGTCGATGGTACCTTCCACAGACGTTCTGGCACTTGCAAAAACCATTGGCCAAGTTGCACGCATTGCAATTTACACCAACAACGGCCCCATTGTAAAAAACTCGCTTGATGACTTGTTTCCAGAAGCTGCCGCCATATTTTCAGAACGCTATTGCTCGTATGAGTTTGGCACCAAGAAGCCTGATCCCAATAGTTTTACAAAGCTGCTTGCAACGCTCAAGGTGGCCGCTGCCGACACCTGGTTCATTGATGACAAGCGATCGAATGTGCAGGGTGCCAGAATTGCCGGCTTGCGGGGTCATCATTTTCGCTCCTATGATCTGCTCTTGAATGAAGCAAGAGAATTGGGCTTTGACATAGACGGAAACCAATAATGTCGTTGATGAGCATGCTGGCTTTGGGCGTGCCCGTAAACCGTCATTCCGGCGAACGCCGGGTTCAGGGGTTCACAGCTTGCGCAGGAACACGCTACGGACAGCGTGATCTGCACCTTTGCGCAGCACAAGGTCGGCGCGCGGCCTTGTGGGCAAAACATTCTCGCGCAAGTTCACCAGATTGATGGTGTCCCAAATGCGGGTGGCGGTTTCGCGGGTCTGCGCATCGGAATAGGATGAGTAACGGTGGAAATAGGATTTTGGATTTTTG
>JANMPF010000103.1:0-2579 GCA_031369725.1 Rhodobiaceae bacterium
TCCTTGCACACGGCATCGCCGCAGCCTTTCAGCACTTCACCATCGACGCCCACGTCGCCAAACTCGTTGATGATCAGGGCAATGCGGCGGCCGCCGGCATTTTCCAGCATGTGGCGAATAAGCGTGGTTTTACCGGCTCCCAGGAAGCCGGTAATGATGGTTGTCGGGATTTTTCGCGCGCTCATGTTGCGTAGACATCCTTGCCGAATTTCTGCAAGGCGAGCCCCAGAAACAGTCCAATGAGGCTCCAGAACACGGCTGCTGCCGCCACGGTGTTTGAAACAAAGGCTGCTGCCAGTCCTGCCGGAACATTGGTTGCTTCGGTTGAAGGTTGCGGTGCTCCGATGAGATGCGGCAGTGCGAGCAGAACAACCGCCACGGCAATCCAGGAAAGTTCACGGCGAACGGCAATGAGATACAATCCGATGCCGGTTGCGGCAATGGTTCCAACCCACCAGATCTGGCGGGCCATGAGATCGCCTGCCGGCATGCCAGGAAGTTCCGGTGGCAAACCTGCGCCTGTGGCCACTGTCACGGCCAGAAATCCACACACGCCCCAAATCAAACCATTGGCAGGGGTGATGGCAATTCCCGTGAGAAGCGAAATGCCCGCCAAAGCCAATGCAAAACCAGCCCCGGCAATGAGAGTTGAGACCGAGGTTGACAGCGCGCGTTGCCAGCCATCGGCTGGCGCCCAGGCCATTGCGTCATGGTCGTGGTTTGTTTCAACCGCAGGTGCGGCAGCCTCGGCTGCTTTTTCGTAAACTTCAGCGGCGAGGATAATGGGCGTAATACGCAGATGCTGAATGCCAGACAGAATAACCCCGGCCGCCATCCCCGCGATAAGTGCCGCGAGCACAAGTCTTCCAATCATGATTTCATGTCCCTTACATCAGTGGCAAGGAAAGCCAATAGCGTGGCGTGTATCGTGGGCAGCGTTATGGGCCGCGCTGATGTCTGACATGCCGACAAGAAATACGACTGAAATGCCGAGAAACAGGCAGATAGCACCTGCCGCTACACGCTGTGTAACGCTTATAGAAACAGTAGACGTTTTAACTATGGCCATGGACACCCTCCGTGCGACCGATTTATGTTTGGAGCCGCAGCTCCGGTTCTTCGCGCGGCAGGTCTCCTGACTTCGCGGGTCGCTGGTTTCATGTTGCCTTCCCGGTTGCCCAGTGGCGTATTGCACACAAAACCTCGCCGCTTACAGTTGCGGGGGCAGTCACGGCATCGGCCCCTATTGGGTCATCCTCACCGTGTTCCCTGTTAGGCTCTTTCACCGTTTGGCTTTTGAGCACCGAGCACACTCTTTGTGCCAGTTATGATGTTGTTTCGTCAACCGGTTTCTCGCCCGGGACTTGGCAAACCAAAGGAAATAGGTCATATTGAACGGACGTTCAATATGAATCGAGGCGGAAAATGGATAAGACTTTAACCCAACGGATCAAACTTGCCGACGACAAGTGCGGCGGTTTGCCGAGTTGGGCCTATACCAATCCGGAATTTTTCGAGATCGAAAAGCAGCAGCTGTTTTGCCAGACAAGGTTGGCGGGACCATGGCAGGACATCAACGCGAAACTGCGCAATGCCGGCACCGCTGCCCTGGGGCCGTTAAGGAACTGGATACCAGTCATGATTTACGTTACCAAGGCTTAGACCTTGCATCGCAAAGTGTGGGAAAGCAGGATTTACCGCCGTGGCCAAGGAGTTTCGATGCAGCCTTCGCAAAAACCACCCAAAGGCGAAATCAACGCCGTCTTGATGGCAAGCCGTGGAGCGTTCGTGTCCACCGGCATCTTCAGCTGCGTTGTCAACATTCTCATGCTCACCGGGCCGTTGTTCATGCTGCAGGTCTATGACCGCGTGCTGGCGTCAGCCAGCGTGCCGACACTGGTGGCGCTCATCGGAATTGTCATTGCACTTTATGCCTATTACGGCTTTCTGGAATTTTTGCGCGCCCGCATTCTGGTGCGCATTGGCCGCCGGGTTGAAGAAACCCTGCGGGCGCGGGTTTTTGACGTGATGGCCGAACACGCGTTGCGGCGCACCCAGGGTGTGGGTGGCCAACCCGTTACCGACCTTGCAACAATCCGGCAGTACCTGTCGGGCCAGGGTCCGTTTGCCTTTCTCGATATGCCGTGGGTGCCGGTCTACCTGCTGGTTATCTTTCTCATGCATTGGGTTCTGGGTGTTGCCGCGTCGTGTGCGGCCATCGTCATATTTGTGCTGGCATTCTGGTCGGAGCGGGCAACCCGCGGGCCGATGGCGGAAGCCAACGCGGCGATGCTCAAGTCCAATGTGATGACCGAAGAAAGCCGGCGCAATACCGAAGCGCTGCATTCGCTTGGCATGCGCGGTGCCATCCGCAAGAATTGGGAAGCCATGCAGCAACTGGCGCTTGACCATCAAACTGCCGCCAATGATGTGAGTGGCAGCTTGAGTGCGGCATCACGGGTTTTACGCCTTATGGTGCAGTCGGGAATTTTGGCACTGGGTGCCTATCTTGCCATTTTACATGAAATCACTCCGGGTGCTATGATTGCGGCTTCCATCATCATGGGGCGGGCGCTGGC
>JANMPF010000138.1:0-2714 GCA_031369725.1 Rhodobiaceae bacterium
ATGGGGTCGGTGAATTGGAGAGGCGCTGGTACTACGGCGCGCAATGCATCAGGATTGGTGCGGTAGCTGATAATGAGATACTCGCGATTGACAAAACGATAGGGGCCGCGTGGATAGCTTGGGTTGGTGAGCGGCATGGCGAAAGCCGTTTTGGCAACATCAGTTTCATTCATTTCTTGGTTTCCTTGTGAGATCGAAAGTTTTCATGCCGTGTTTGGGGCGTTCACGGTTGCGCCAGGCGGGCTGGCTCAAGGAATGCTCCACATCGTTGCGGCCCGCCAGCCAATGTTCCTCGACACTGAGCCTGGAGAATTCATAGTCCTTCGATTGGGAGTCTGGTGCGGTTGGACGGTTGATGAGGTGCAGAACGGTAATTGCGGCCTCGCGGCCGTTTTCGGTTAATATTCTGGCGTCAGGATCATCACGCAGCTCGGCAGGCAATTTGTCGAACAGGTTTCTGGCGGCTTTGTGCAGGCGTTGGGTTTCGAGGGCGGCTGTGGTGTTCAATCTGGTGCGGCTTGAAAAGCGGATTTCCTTTTCGCGCTCGGCAGCTTCCAGAATTGTTTTGGGAACAAGCCCCTGTGATGAAAAAAGATCGACTTGAAAAATGCACAAGTCCCTGTCGCCACGCGCTTCGTCGATCACATATTGCAGGGGCGTGTTGGAAACAAGGCCGCCATCCCAATAGGATTGACCGTCGATGACAATGGGAGGAAAACCTGGCGGCAACGCACCGCTTGCCATGATGTGGTCAGCGCTGAGCCTATCATTGGCTGTGTCAAAGAATTTGAAATTGCCGGATTTCACATTTACAGCGCCAACGCTCACCCGTTTGCCATTGGTGTTGAGGATATTGAAGTCAATGAGATCGCTAAGGGTTTGCCGCAGAGGAGCGGTATCGTAGAAGCTTAACGCCGCGTCGGTTCCGGGAGATGCGAAAGCGGGAGGCGGAAAACGCGGTGTGAAGAAGCCCGGAATGCCGAACAGGGTGGTGAGCCAACTGCTGGTTTCATTGAATAGTGATCTGCCATGGTCGCCGGGCAGATAGGATGGCCCTTGCAAGCCAGAGGATACCTTTTCCCAAAAAGCCCGCAGGTTTTTGACGCGATTTTCGGGTGCGTTGCCGGCGATGAGGGCTGCGTTGATGGCGCCAATGGAAATACCGGCAATCCAGTCGGGCTCAAGGCCAGCCAGCGCCAGTGCTTCATAGGCCCCGGCCTGGTAAGCTCCCAGTGCGCCGCCCCCTTGCAGCACCAGGATCTGCTTTTCAATTTTATGTTGCATTGCAGCAATATGCAGTGCTGCGGCATGAAATACGACTAAATTATTTGTCACAATGGTGGAATGCCCTACGTGACTCATCGCCGCGCTAATGTGCGGTGCTTGCAGCGGGTTGCGAGCTTGGCTACACATCGGATAGAGATTCACAGGGTTCAAGGGAATTCACACATGGCAGACCATTCTTCAGGCAATCCTTCCAAGGACATGGAAGCCCATCGCAGCGCATATGAAGGTTTCATTACGGGAGCCGTAGCGCTCTCGATCATTTGCGGATTTGTTTTGGTGGCCTTGGTGGATTTCCGCTTTAATCCCGGCCACAATGTTTTCGTTGGCTTTGCGGGAATTATTCTTGGCGTTATTGCCGTTTTGATTGACGTGCGAACTGGCGGCAAGTGGTTTTTGCCGGTTGGCCTTCTGGTTGTATTTGGATTAATCAGCGCTGCAATGATTTCGTAACGGGCAATCACAGAAATGAAAATCGCGGTTCTTTCGGAAGGAAAGTCGGGGGAGCGCCGCGTTTCGGCCTCGCCCGATTCGGTGAAGGCCTATGTGAAGAAGGGCCTGAGCGTTGGCGTCCAGGCAGGTGCTGGTGACGGTGCCCATATTTCCGATGACGCGTATGTGACGGCAGGTGCCAGTATCATCAACACTGACGCTGGGCTTAAGGATGCCGACATCATATTGGCGGTGCGGCGGCCGTCGGATGCGGTTCTCAGAAATTTGAAGAAGGATGCGATTGTTGCCGCCGGGCTTGATCCCTATGGCGACCGCAAGGCACTAGATGGCTTGGCCAGCTCGGGTCAAACATTCTTTGCCTTGGAGCTGATGCCGCGTATTTCCCGGGCACAGTCCATGGACATTCTCTCGTCGCAATCCAATCTTGCGGGCTATAAGGCGGTGATTGATGCGGCAGCGCAATTTGGCCGGGCTTTTCCCATGATGATGACGGCGGCGGGAACGGTGCCTCCGGCGAAAGTATTTGTCATGGGGGTGGGTGTTGCCGGTTTGCAGGCCATTGCCACGGCGCGCCGCTTGGGTGCTGTTGTTTCGGCCACCGACGTGCGTAAAGCCACGGAAGAACAGGTGAAAAGTCTGGGTGCCAAGTTTGTGTTTGCCGATGTGGCGGATGCAGCAACCTCTGGCGGCTATGCCAAGGAATTGTCGGCCGAAGACAAGGCCAAGCAGGCAGCACTGGTGGCCGAGCATATCAAAAACCAGGACATCGTGATTACCACAGCCCTCATTCCCGGCAGGCCAGCCCCGGTGCTGGTCAGCAAGGAAATGGTCGAGAGCATGAAATCAGGTTCCGTCATCGTTGATCTCGCGGTTGAGCGGGGCGGCAACTGCCCGCTTTCGAAGCCTGACCAGATTGTTGTGTATAACGGCGTTTCCATCATGGGTACCATGAATTTGGCTGGCGAACTTGCCGGCAA
>JANMPF010000154.1:0-5032 GCA_031369725.1 Rhodobiaceae bacterium
CCGGCCTGCTTTTCTATCGCATGGAGTTTTTGCAGGAGCGCCAGCGGCGGCAGATGCGTTTTAATCCCTACCACCGCATTCACAAAATCCGGCTGGTTGGGCCTGCCAAATGGGGCAGTCAGCATCAGCCGCGAAGCCTTCACCACCTTCAGGCCATCGCCGTTTAATGCCGCCAGCGCCCGCGCCACGGCCTGTCTGGGGCTGCCCCACGGCCCGGAAACATTGCTGCCTATGGCAATGAGCTTCATACAGCACCTAAGCTCTCAACGAATGCAAGGGATTTTTCTGCATCCTGTGCAGGATCATCAACCGGAAACCTCACACCAGCAATCGTCCCGTCAACCGCAATCAAGGTGACCCGCTTGAGATAGTCCTCAGTCCCCGCCTTGAATGTTTCAAGCCGCAACGCCGTGGCAAATTTTCTGCCGTGGTCTGATAACAGCGGAACTTTCAGCAAATTCCTTTTGACACATTCGCTCTGCCAGAAAACATCCTGAAAACTCACCCCAAAAACCTTCACACCAAGCTTCCGGTATTTTTCATAAGCCTCTGAAAAGCCTAAAGCTTGTGGCGTAGAGCCATGGGCACCTGCAATCTCATCCCAGCCCGCTGGGTTGGCAAATCCGGGCCTTCCGGTGTAGGGGTAACAAAAGCATACCATGACCCCCAACTCCAGTGCCGGGTTAACCACGCGCCCATCGGTTGCCACCAGCCCAACCTCAGGTAATCGCTGTCCAACCAGATGCTGCAAGTCTCACCCCTTGTCGCGCATCAGCCGGGATTTTTCGCGGCCCCAGTCGCGGTCCTTGATGGCTTCTCGCTTGTCGTGCAGCTTTTTGCCCTTGGCCAGTGCGATATCAATCTTGGCCCGTCCCCGCGGATTGAAAAAAATCTTGAGCGGAATGATCGTCAGCCCTTCGCGCAGCACGCCCACCGAAAGCTTGGCGATTTCGGCCGCATGCAGCAGCAGTTTGCGCGGCCGTTTGGGGTCATGATTAAAGCGGTTGGCCTCGCGGTATTCCGGAATATTGGAATTCAGCAGGAACAGTTCGCCCTGCTTCATGGTGGCATAGGATTCAGCCAGATTGGTGCGTCCCTCGCGCAAGGATTTCACCTCCGAGCCCTGCAACATCAGGCCGGCCTCAAAGGTTTGCAGGATCTCATATTCAAAACGGGCGCGGCGGTTATCGGCAACCACCTTCACGCCCACCTGCTTGCGGGCAGCTTTGGCACCACCTGCCTTCTTGGACATCTAGTTCAGAAGACCGGCGTGAACCATTGCGGCGCGCACGGCTTTCTTGGTCGACTCAACCACCGGAATCAGCGGCAATCGCGCATCCGGCAAACAGTGACCGAGCAGGCTCACGCCATATTTGGCAGGACCGGGACTTGATTCCACAAACATTGCATGGTGCAATGGCATCAGGCGGTCTTGCAACGTCAGGGCCGCCGCATAGTCACCCTTCAAGGTTGCCGCCTGAAACTCGGCGCATAGCCTGGGCGCCACGTTGGCGGTTACCGAAATGCAGCCAACCCCGCCATGGGCGTTAAAGCCAAGTGCGGTTCCATCCTCGCCCGAAAGCTGGATGAACTTTTCACCCGATGCCAGGCGCTGCAATGAGGGCCGTGTCAAATCTGCCGAAGCATCTTTGAGGCCCACGATATTGGGAACGTCCTTGGCAAGCCTGGCAATCGTTTCCACCGAAATATTGGCAACAGTGCGCCCCGGCACATTATATATGAATATGGGAATGTCGGCACTTTCAGCCACCGCCCGGAAATGCGCGTACATGCCGTCCTGGGTTGGCCTGTTGTAATAAGGCACCACAACCAGGGCAGCATCGGCACCCGCCTTCTTGGCGTGAACCGTATATTCAATGGCTTCTGCCGTATTGTTGGAACCCGTACCCGCAATGACCGGAACCTTGCCCGCTGCAACCTCGATACAAATCTCGATAACCCGCTTATGCTCAGCCGGAGAAAGCGTAGGTGATTCCCCCGTGGTACCAACCGGAACCAGTCCGTTCGTTCCCTCTTTGATTTGCCACGCCACGAATTTACGAAAAGCGGCTTCATCCACTTTTCCGTCCTTCATGGGTGTAATCAGCGCAGGAAAAGAACCTCTAATCTCCACAATAAACTCCTTGGTAATAAGTTGGAAACCATAGACAGCCTACGATTGAAACCTGTACTGCCTGAGTATGGCGGCACCATAGACGTTCATTTTTACACGGGCAAGCAATTGTGATCGGCCCACTATTCGTCGCAATTGCCCTCTAGCGCTAATTTATAACGGCAGGGATATTTAATGTTGGTTCCAAGTTTTGGCAGGATTATCGTGGGCGTGCTTCTGGCGGGCTCCGCCATTGTGCCGGTGGCGACACTTCTGGCGCCTTTGGCCTATGCTGCCCCCCAGGCCTCAAGCACTGCGGTTCAGGCTGCCGAGTTGGCCCTCAAGGGAAAATTCGGCGATGCGGGCTCCATGGCCCAGCGCTCAGGCGATCCTGCCGCCATCAAGCTCGTTGAACTCATCTATCTCAGGGACCATTGGAAGGATGCAGGCTACACCCGCATCATGAATTTTCTCGCGACAGCGCCAAGATGGCCGCTCGCCGAAACCCTGTTGAAGCGCGCCGAACAATCGCTTTATGCCAGCAATGCGCCAGCCCAACTCATTCTTGCCCATTTCGCCAGCCACGACCCGGTGACCAATGAAGGCCGCCTGGCCCTCGCCCGCGCCAATCTCGCCACCGGCAATCAGCCCGCCGCACGTAACCTTGTGCAAAAAGTCTGGAATGATGCAGACCTCGATGCTGCGTCCGAAAAATCCGTGTTGTCTGAATTTGGCAAGCTGCTGAATACCGATGATTACAAGCAGCGGCTGTGGCAGCTCATTTATGCCCAATCGCCTAACGCTGCCATTCGCAATTCCAAACGCTTGACCAGCGACTATCAGAATGCCGCAAAAGTGGCCCAAAGCCTGTTGCGTGGGGCAAGCGGTGCCGACAAACAATATGACCGCCTGCCATCTGCCATGCGCCAGCAAATGGCCATGAAATTTGCCCTGGTGAACTTTGACCGCAAACTTGAGCGTTACGCCAAGGCCCGCGCCATTCTCGTCACCATCCCCGGCAATGCAGCAAGCATGGGCGATGCCGACGCCTGGTGGACCGAGCGCCGCATCGTGGCCCGCCACTCCATTGGCATCACCCACCAGGACTCGCTGAAAGCTGCCTATCAAATCGCCAGGGCGCACGGCTTTGCCACCGGTCCCAATGCCGTTGAAGGTGAATTTCTTAGCGGCTGGATTGCGCTGCGCTCGTTGAATGACCCGGGCACCGCCCTGAACCATTTCAACAAGCTTGCCGAAATTGCGCCCACGCGCACCGAAAAGGCCCGCGCTGCCTATTGGATTGGCCGCTCCTATGCAGCCCTTGGCGACAAGCCCAGGGCCCGTGCTGCCTACGAGGATGCAAGCCAGCATTCCACAATATATTACGGCCAGTTGGCCCGCGAGCAGGTAGGCCTTGGCAAGGTTCCCGAAGACATGGCGAGTGGCCAACCCTCGGCGGCGGCCACGGCAAAAATTGATCGCGATGAAGTTGTGCGTGCCTTCAATCTCGTCGCCAAAGCCAATGGTGATGCCTCCCTCAACATGTTCGTCTGGTCGCTCGCCAACCGCTTCAACACGGCCGATGACATGAATGCGGCAGCTGCCGTCACCAAGGATATTGGCGGCACCACCATGGCGCTGCGCTTGGCCAAGGCCGCCGGCCAACGCAATATCGACATCAATTATTGGGCCTACCCCACCAAAGCCCTGCCGAACTGGCCGCAAATGGGCAGCCCCGTTGAACGGGCGCTGGTGTTTGGCCTGTCGCGCCAGGAAAGCGAATTTGACCCCCATGCCGGCAGCAAAGTGGGTGCCCAGGGCCTGATGCAGATCATGCCGGGAACCGCAAGACTCATCGCCAGGCAATACCGCCTGCCCTATTCAGCCGCCAAGCTCATGGGCGATCCTGCCTATAATGTGAAGCTTGGTGCTGCCCATCTGGCCGACCTCGTGGGCGAGTTCAATGGCTCCTATGTGCTCACCCTCGTCGCTTACAATGCAGGCCCCCGCCGCTCGCGCGAATGGGTTGAGGAATATGGCGATCCGCGCAGCGGCCAGGTGGATGCCATCGACTGGGTGGAATCCATTCCCTTCCAGGAAACCCGCCAATACGTGCAAAAGGTCTTGCAGAATACCCACATCTACCGCTCACGCCTGGCACCCGAAACCGTCCGCCCGATGACGGCGGATTTAAAGCGCGGCCAGCCCGCCGAAATCATGTCAGTCGCTGCAACTGACCGGGTTGCCGATTCTGCATGCAGTGGCAGTTCCATTGCCGCCCTCGTCAACAGCTGTGAGTGAGGCATCAGGCTTTCACGACGTCTATTATGACAGTGCCGATGGCTTGCGGCTCTACGCGCGCGACTACTTCCATGCGAATACGCAACTCATTCCGGTTCTTTGTCTTCCCGGTCTGACGCGCAACAGCAAGGACTTCGAAACCATAAATCTTGATCGCCGCGTCATCACGGTCGACTTTCGCGGCCGCGGCCTTTCGCAATATGCAATCGACCCTGCAACCTATCGCCCCGATGTTGAACTTGCCGACACTCTGGCGCTGCTCCAGCACTTGCGCATTGAACGTGTAGCCGTCATCGGCACCTCGCGCGGCGGTCTTGTCGGCATGCTCATGGCAAAACTTCAAAAGCATATGCTCGCAGGCATTTTGCTCAATGACGTGGGCCCGGTGCTGCAGCCGCAAGGGTTGCTCCGTATACGGAGTTATCTCGGCGTTGCCGGAAATTTCACGTCTTGGAGTGAAGCGGTAACAGCGCTAAAAGCCAGAAATTCAGGCTTCGAATCACTGTCTGGCGCCGAATGGCTGACCTTCGCCAGGCGCCTGTTCAAATCCGTAAACGGCCTGCCGCGCATGGATTATGATCCTGCCCTTCTCAATAATTTTGCCTCCGCTGATGACAT
>JANMPF010000156.1:0-3046 GCA_031369725.1 Rhodobiaceae bacterium
TTCACTTTACTGCGCGGTAATCGTCAAGCGTGTGGACGAGAAAACCCGCTCCAAGACCTCCATCAATGAATTGTTGAGAGATTAAATCTTCCCTTCCTGTTTGCGTGATTCTAGGAGATAAACCATGGGGGGCTTCAAAGGTGCTGCGTGCGCCGGGAGGGAAACATGGACTGGAAATATCTTTTCACAAGTTTTGAAGGCCGCATAAATCGCAAGCCATTTTGGCTTAGCCTGCTGGCTTTGGTTGTGGTTGAATGGATTTTGATGTTGGTTCTGAGCCTGGTATTGGGAACCTCGATGATGGGCAGCATTGATCCGAACATGGCTCCCGACGAAGCCGCCGCCTTGGCAACCAAGGGCATGTTCCCGATCATCATCGTGTCCCTGCTGTTCCTGTATCCGGCTCTTGCAGTCTATGCCAAGCGCTGGCATGACCGTGGCAAGTCGGGCTGGTGGACATTGATTGGCCTTGTGCCAATTATTGGCGGCATCTGGCTGCTGGTTGAACTTGGCTTCCTGCGCGGCACTGAAGGGCCAAACCAATATGGCAATGATCCGCTCGCCTGAATTTTGCGTGGATGAAATCACGTCCGGTCCTTGTGGCCGGACGTATTTTTTTACCCTATATTGTCCCACATGAAAAATGTACCGACCGATTCCGTCATAATCCTGCAGGACCTTGTGCGCTGCCGCTCGGTCACCCCCCATGAGGGTGGCGCACTTACGGTTCTTGAAAATCTCCTGAGCAGCCATGGTTTTGTATGCCAGCGCCTGATCTTCAAGGACAAAGACACACCTGATATTGAAAATCTTTTTGCCCGCATTGGCACCACCGAACCCCACTTGTGTTTTGCCGGCCACACCGATGTGGTGCCAACCGGCAATGACGCAGATTGGACCCACGAACCTTTTGCCGCCGAAATCAAGGATGGCGTTCTCTATGGCCGTGGTGCCACCGACATGAAAGGCTCCGTTGCGGCCTTTGCCGCAGCTGCCATTGATTACGTGAAGGCAAACGGCAAGCCGGCAGGCTCCATTTCGTTTCTCATCACCGGAGACGAAGAAGGCCCTGCCATCAACGGCACGGTCAAGGTGCTGGAATGGATGAAGACCAACGGCCACATTCCTGACCATTGCCTGGTAGGCGAACCGAGCTGTGTGGACACGTTGGGTGACACCATGAAGATTGGCCGAAGGGGCTCTCTCAGCTTCGATGTCACCGTTGAGGGCACTCAGGGCCACGTGGCATACCCCGACAAGACCGATAACCCAATTCCAAAACTGGCACGCTTCATTGATTGGATTTCGCGTGCAAAACTTGACGAAGGCAATGATCATTTTGGGCCTACAACCCTTGCCGTGACGACTGTTGAAGTTGGCAATTCCGCTGGCAATGTCGTGCCCGCCCGCGCCATGGCGAAATTCAATGTGAGATACAGTACAGAACATTCCTATCAGTCTTTGCGCGATTGGGTGGATGCACAAATTGCCACCATGCAGGCTGATGTCGGTGGTCGCTGGACCGCGAAGTCCTACGAGGGTGCGGAAGCCTTCATAACCGAACCCGGTGCTTTCGTGGGCCTTGTGCAGGATGCCGTTGAGCAGGAAACCGGCCTTGTCCCCAAACTTTCAACCGCGGGCGGCACATCGGACGCACGCTTCATCAAGAATTATTGTCCGGTGCTGGAATTTGGCCCCACCAATGCCACCATCCACCAGGTCGATGAGCGCATTTCAGTTGCAGAACTGCGTGCCACGCAAACCATATATGGCCGCATCATTGCCGCCTATTTCAATAATCAACCCGTGTGAGATAAAGCCCTTCGGGAGGTGCTACTGCACCACAAGCCTTGCGGTCCCTTGCATCCAGTGCCGCCCGGAGATCGGAGGCCGTCCATTTGCCTTCGCCCACAAATTTGAGTGAACCTACCATCGAGCGCACCTGGTTGTGCAGAAATGAACGTGACGCCACGCGAACCTCGACAAATTCGCCGTATCGCGCCACATCCAGCTGATCGAGGGTTCGCAGAGCCGAGTTGGCTTGGCATTCGGAGGCGCGAAACGTCGTAAAATCATGGTGGCCCAAAAGCAGTTGGGCTGCGTCATGCATGGCGACTGCATCAAGCGCAACCGGCACAAACCACACCTGACCCAAATCCAGTGTGGGCGGTGAACGCCGGTTGAGAATGCGGTAAAGATAATGCCGCCTAGTGCCGGAAAACCGCGCATTGAAATCATCGGGCACAAGTTCCGCTGCAAGCACGCTTACCCGGTGCGGCCTGACACCTGCATTGATGGCATTGCGCAGCTCGAACGTGTCCCATTCGCGTTTCAAGTCCATATGCGCCACTTGCCCAAGTGCATGCACACCAGAATCCGTGCGCCCGGCACCCTGCACCAAGGTTGCCTCGCCATTGATGCGGGCAATCGCCTCCGTCAATACGCCTTGCACCGTCTTGTCGGTAAGCTGTATTTGCCAGCCCTTGAACCGCGCGCCGTCATATTCAATGGTGAGCTTGTAGCGGGCCATCAGGTAAACCGTGTGCCTTTGGCAACCGGGAACCCCCGCAGGAAAGTTGCAGCATCCATGACACCTTTGCCTTCGCGCTGAAGCTGAATGAGCCGAATGGCGCCAGTGCCGCAAGCTACGCTGAGTTTGTCATCAAGGACAACACCAGGTTCGCCTGTCTGGCCCATGACTTCACAACAAAGAACCTTCACGCGCGCCCCGAGGACGCAAGTCCAGGCACCAGGCAACGGCGACAGACCATGGATGTGGTTGTGAACATCCTGGGCGGGCTGCGTGAAATCGATGTGCGCCTCCGCCTTGTCAATTTTCCTGGCATAGGTAACGCCATCGGCTGATTGTTCCATGCACTGGCGAGGCACAAAGCCAAGTGTTTCAACAATCAGCTGCGCGCCAAGTGCTGCCAGTTCATCATGCAGGGTTCCAGCAGTTGTTTCCGCTGTAATTGCAGCAATTCCCGTATTGCAAATAGGCCCCGTATCAAGCCCTTCACCCATTTGCATGATGCAAACACCACTT
>JANMPF010000163.1:0-9411 GCA_031369725.1 Rhodobiaceae bacterium
TTTGATGCCAATATCCAGGTGAGCCGCGATGGGCAAACGGTTCCTGCCACCTCCATCATGGGGTTGATGATGCTGGCCGCCGCCATGGGAACCTCGATCAACGTGGAGGCATCGGGGCCCGAAGCTGACAAGGCAATTGAGGCCCTGGCAGCACTTGTGGCCTCCCGGTTCGACGAAGATTAGGTTTTCCTGACACCAGCCACGCGTAGTTTCCGCGCAGGGCCTAAATAATTTTCTTTAGGCCGGCAAGGTCAGGAATGCCTCAAAGTTTTTCGACGTGGACATGGTCTTGAAAATGATGATGGCATCCTTGAAACGGCCCTGTGCAAAGGCCGCAACGCCCACCTCCTGTTTCACGCGCTTCATTTCCTCGGCAAGGCATGTGGCAAAGAATTTTCCCGTTACCTTTTTACCCGTATCCAAGGTGGCACCAAACTTCAACCATTGCCAGATTTGCGAGCGGGAAATTTCGGCGGTGGCTGCATCTTCCATCAAATTGTAAATCGGCACGGCACCGCGCCCACGCAACCAGGCTTCGAGATATTGAACGCCGACACGAATGTTCTCGCGAAAGCCCGCCTCGGTTTTGGTACCTTTATGGATTTCCAACAGTTCCTTTTGGCCAACTGTCACATCTTCGCGCTTGACGTAGAGCTGGTTGGGCGTTGGCATGAGGGCGTTGAAAACATCCATGGCCACGGGCACCAGATCGGGATGGGCCACCCAGGTGCCGTCATGGCCATTGCGGGCCTCACGTTCCTTGTCCGCGGTTACCTTGGCAAGTGCCACCTGGTTGGCTTGCGGGTCCTTGCGGTTGGGAATTTGGGCTGCCATGCCGCCCATGGCAAAGGCTGCACGCTTGTGGCAGGTCTTGATGAGAAGTGCCGAATAGGCGGCAAGAAAAGCCTTTGACATTACCACTTGCGAGCGATCGGGCAGAACATATTTCCGGTTTGAAGAAAGCGTCTTGATGAATGAGAATATATAGTCCCAGCGGCCGCAATTCAGGCCTGCCATGTGTTCGCGCAATTCATAGATGATCTCGTCCATTTCAAAGGCCGCTGGCAGGGTTTCGATCAGCACAGTTGCCTTGATGGTACCGAGCGGCAGACCCAGCATGCTTTGCGCTGCGGTGAATACACTGTTCCACAGGCGCGCTTCCAAATGACTTTCCATTTTGGGAAGATAAAAGTAGGGGCCAGAGCCACGGGCTATGGCAAGCTTTGCATTGTGGAAGAAATACAGGCCAAAATCAAACAACGCGCCTGCCACAACCTCACCCCCCACCGTCATATGGCTTTCAGGCAAATGCCAGCCCCTGGGCCGCACCATCAAGACGGCCGGGTTTTTGCCGAGTGCATATTTCTTGCCCGTATCGGGATCGCGATGTTCCATTGTGCCGGACCAGCGGTCACGCAAATTCATCTGTCCACGGATCATGTTGTCCCAGGTGGGCGAGTTCGAATCCTCGAAATCCGTCATGAACACCCTGGCGCCTGAGTTCAGCGCGTTGATCACCATTTTGCGGTCGGTTGGACCGGTGATCTCAACGCGGCGGTCCTGCAGGTCTGCCGGGATGGGTGCAACCAGCCATGAGCCATCACGGATGGAGCGGGTTTCGGGCAAAAAGTCTGGCAATTCACCTTTGGCAAAGCGCCTGGCACGGGCTTCGCGCAAGGCCAGCAGCCTTTTGCGCTCGCCGTCAAAACTGCGGTGCAGCCCGACCACGAAAGAAAGTGCCTCAGGGGTGAGGATTGAAGCGTATTCTGGCTGTGATTTTGCCTTGAGCACGACACCTCTTGGTAATTTGGCCATTGTTGTTACGCTCCAGAAATTCCACTTAATTTCTTTGGCTTTGGCCCGCCATAGGCCCAGTCAAGCAATTCGACGGTGTGCAGAATGGGTATCTGTGTAGCCGTTGCGATTTGGGTGATGCAACCAATATTTCCGGTGGCAATGGCTTGCGGATTGGTGGCCAGAATATTGGCAATTTTCCGGTCGCGCAGTTTTGTGGCGATTTCCGGCTGCAGGATATTGTAGGTGCCGGCCGACCCACAACAGAGATGGCCTTCGGGCACGTCCGACACCAAGAACCCTGCCCTGACCAAGAGCAGCTGGGCCTGGCTTCCCATTTTCTGGCCATGCTGCATGGAACAGGCGGAGTGATAGGTGATGCGCAAGGATTTTGGCGCAGGCGGTGGCGGCATGGCCCACAGGAATTCAACAATATCCTTGGCCTTGGCACTGATTGCGGCGGAGGTCGCTGCATAGGCGGGATCCAGCCTGAGCATGAAACCATAATCCTTGATCGTGGTGCCGCAGCCCGAGGCGGTGATGATCACGGCATCAACCTGGGCTTTGGTCCACTGGTCAACCGAGCGGCGGGCGCGCGCCAGTGCATCTGCCTCTTTGCCAAGGTGGTGGGTGAGCGAGCCACAACAGGCCTCCTCGCCGCAGACCACGACTTCATAGCCAAGCCGTGTCAGCAGCCTGATGGTTGCCGCATTGATCGAGGGCTCAATCACACTTTGCACACAGCCCATGAGCAGGGCCACGCGGCCGATTTTCCTGCCCTGGGCCGGATAAATGCCGGGGGGCCCGAGTTTTTCCCTGGCAATACTCTCTGGTGGAACCAGCGCCAGCGACGCTTCCACCTGCTTGAGACCCATGGCGGAAATCAGCTTGGGGAACCTCATGCCAAGCCTTGCAAAACCCATGGCGATTGAAAAAACCCCGGGGCGCGGCATGGTGAACGCCAATACCGCCCGCAGTATTTTTTCATAAAGTGGCCGCCTGTAGGTCTTTTCAACATGCACCCGGGCCTGATCAATGAGGTGCATGTAGTTCACACCAGATGGACACGTGGTCATGCAGGAAAGACACGACAGGCAGCGGTCAATGTGTTTTACGGTATCGGCTGTTGCGGGCTGGTTTTTTTCCAGCATGTTCTTGATGAGATAGATGCGCCCGCGCGGGCTATCGAGTTCATCGCCGAGTAGCACATAGGTGGGGCAGGTTGCCGTGCAGAAGCCGCAATGCACGCAAGTGCGTAATATCCTGTTGGCTTCCGCGGTATGCGGGTCTTTGAGTTGTTCAGCGGTAAAATTTGTTTGCATGGGTCAGATATCTTTATACATGCGGCCGCGGTTGAGCACACCGGCAGGATCAAAGGAGTGTTTCACGCGGGCCGTCAATGCACCGAGTGCAGGGCTTTGCGGCTGAAATACTTCCACTGTTGAGCGCACTTCTTTTGCAGCGCGCATCAGCGTTGCATGACCCTGCTCGAAACTGCCGCGAATGATGGCGGCTGATGCATCGGGTGTGGGCGCACTCGCAAGCCAGATGAGGCCACCTGCCCAATCAAGGAAATATCGCACGTCGAGCTCGCGTGAAATCCTTGCGACTATTTCAGCGCTCTTTGAAGGTGTCACAGAAAGTTTCCACAGGTTGCGGTTTTCGCTACTGGCAAGTGGATAGACATCGCGGATTTCCTGCCATAGCCTCCGGGACGGTTTTTCTGCCAGCACATCGCAACTGCCGAAATCCTTCAGCAAGGCGGCAAGCTTGTCACGCCGATAAATTACGGAAGGACGAACGCCCTCCAGCCGCAACAGGGTTTTATCACCTGGCAAATGGGCCGCGGCTGAAACGTCGCAAGGCGATTGCATGGCAAGGCTCATGGCTTGTACGGCGCGGGCATCGCTTAATCCTGCCAGTGCGAGGGTTTCTTCGGTCGCGCTGGCGGGCAGGACTTTCAGTGTGATGCTTGTCAACGCCACGAGGGTGCCGTAGGCACCCACCATGAGTTTGGAGATATCAAAGCCGGTCACGTTTTTGACCACGCGGCCGCCTGCCTTGAATATTTCGCCGCGGCCTGAAACGCCGGCAAGACCCAGGATATGATCACGGGGGCCGCCCGCCTTGATGCGGCGGGGGCCGGATAGGCCGCACGCCATGAGGCCACCCAGGGAGCCGCTGTCTTTCACGCCGAACAGCCTGGAATAGTTCGGCGGCTCAAAAGCCAGCTGCTGGTTGTTTTCAGCAAGGGCTTTTTCAATCACGCTGAGGGGTGTTGCTGCCCCTGCTTCCAGTACCAACTCTTCGGGTTCATAAAGCGTAATGCCGGTGAAGCCCGACAGGTCGAGAACCTTGTCAGCCTGGGTTGACCTGCCAAGGGCCTGCTTGGTGCCCAAACCCCGCACTTCGAATGTACCGCCCCCAGCAATGATTGCAGCAAGCTCGCTTGGCGAATTCAGCATCAGAATCTCGGAATATCAGGAAATGGCAAAGCACCCGCTTTCACGTGCATGCGGCCCATTTCAGCGCAGCGGTGCAGAGTTGGAAACACCTTGCCGGGATTGAGCAGGCCCTGCACGTCAAAGGCGCATTTCAAGTTTTGCTGCTGCATGAGATCAATGGCGGAAAACATTTCCGGCATAAGATCGCGCTTTTCAATGCCCACGCCGTGTTCACCAGTGAGTACGCCACCCACTTTCACGCAGAGCCGCAAGATGTCAGCACCGAAGGCCTCGGCGCGCTCCAACTCGTCAGCAATATTTGCGTCATAGAGAATGAGTGGATGCAGATTGCCGTCGCCTGCATGAAACACGTTGGCCACGCGCAAACCATATTTCCTGGAAAGTTCAGCCATGCCCGTCAACACTTCCGACAGGCGCTTGCGGGGGATGGTGCCATCCATGCAGAGGTAGTCGGGCGAGATGCGGCCCACTGCCGGGAAGGCCGCCTTGCGCCCGGCCCAGAACAACAGGCGCTCGGCTTCGGTTTTTGAAATGCGCAATGTTGTGGATTTATTTTTTGTGGCAATGGCGGAGACCTCCCCAATCAGGTGATCAACTTCGACCGCTGGCCCATCAAGCTCGACAATGAGCAGCGCTTCCACATCGAGGGGGTAGTTGGCGTGGACGAATTCTTCCACGGCGTGAATGGCGGGCCTGTCCATCATTTCCATGCCGCCTGGAATGATGCCAGCAGAAATAATGGCGGCCACGCAACTGCCCGCATGCTCATTGGCTGAAAAACCAATGAGCATGGCGCGGGCGGTTTCGGGCTTTTGCAAAATGCGCACCGTTACTTCGGTCACCACACCGAGCAGGCCTTCGGAACCTGTCACCACGCCCAGCAGATCAAGCCCGTCGCTGTCGAGATGCTTGCCGCCCAAACGAATGATCTCGCCGGTGATCAGCACCATTTCGATGCCCAGCACGTTGTTGGCGGTGAGGCCGTATTTCAGG
Source organism: Rhodobiaceae bacterium (assembly GCA_031369725.1). Lineage (GTDB taxonomy): Bacteria > Pseudomonadota > Alphaproteobacteria > Rhizobiales > Aestuariivirgaceae > Aestuariivirga. The sequence goes on from JANMPF010000163.1 coordinate 5,253, forward strand.
CAATGCACGCCGCCTGAATTTTCCGCCACATTGCCTCCAATGGTGCAGGCAATTTGAGAAGAAGGGTCGGGCGCGTAATAAAATCCCCGGTGCTGCACGGCCTGGGTTATGGCCTGGTTGGTCACACCGGGCTGCACAACAACGCAACGGTTTTCATAGTCAATGTCGAGCACGCGGTTGAACTTGGAAAGTCCCAGAATGATGCCATCGGCCAAGGGCAAGGCACCGCCCGAAAGCGAGGTGCCGGCACCGCGCGGCACAACTTTTATCCTGTTCTCATGGGCATAACGCAACACGGCTGCGACTTGTTGCACCGTCGATGGCAGGACCACGACAAGCGGTATCTGCCGGTAGGCGGTAAGCGCATCGGACTCGTAAACGCTCATTTCATTGGGCGTTTCGATGACGCCCTCGCCGGGAACAATTTGCCTTAACGCGGCGGCAATGGCGATCCGCTTTTCCACGGTTGGCAAATCAGGTTCGGGCATTTTCAGCATGGCTACAAAGCTAACCCGCATTTGTAGGATTTAACAAGAGAAACGATCTTGCGAAACCTGGCGTGGGCGGGCAAAAGAAGGCGTAACCCAGAAATTCTCGAGAAGTGACACGATATGGACCCTGCCAAAACCACCTGTATTGAAGACCTGCGCCAGCTCTATGCGGCCCGCGTGCCGCGGATGTTTTACGATTACTGCGATACCGGGTCTTACACCGCAGGCACCTATGTGGATAACACCGCGGCGTTCGCAAAATACAAGCTGCGCCAGCGGGTGGCGCGCAATATCGACAATCGGGTGGTTAAAACCAAAATGGTGGGTGAGGATGTGGCGATGCCGGTGGCCCTTGCCCCCATCGGGCTTGGCGGCATGCAGCATGCGGATGGCGAAATCAAAGCCTGCCGGGCGGCGCAAAAATTCGGCGTGCCCTATACCCTCACCACCATGAGCATCTGCTCGATCGAGGAGGTGGCAAAGCACAATGAAAAGCCCTTCTGGTTCCAGCTTTACGTCATGCGCGACCGGGGGTTTTCATCCGATCTGGTGGCGCGCGCCAAGGCTGCCAAATGTTCAGCCCTCGTGCTCACGCTAGATTTGCAAGTGCTCGGCCAGCGCCACAAGGACATCAAGAACGGGCTTTCGGCACCACCCAAACTGACGATCCCCAACATTCTCAACATGATGACCAAGCCTCTCTGGTGTGCGGGGATGCTGGGTACCAAAAACCGCACGTTTGGAAACATTGTTGGCCATGTGAAGGGGGTGACCGACATGGGAACACTTGCCGAGTGGACAAACCACCAGTTTGATCCCACGCTGGACTGGACTTCAGTTGAATTCATCCGCAAGCAGTGGGGCGGCAAGCTCATTCTCAAAGGCATCAATGATGTTGATGACGCGCTGATCGCCGCTCAAACGGGGGCAGATGCCATCATTGTTTCCAATCATGGTGGCCGCCAGCTTGATGGTGGACCGGCAACAATTGACATGCTCGGTCGCATCGTCGATGCGGTGGGTGACAAAATTGAAGTGTTCTTTGATTCGGGCATCAGAACCGGCATCGACATCATGAAAGCCATGGCGATGGGAGCCAAGGGCACCATGGTGGGGAGAGCCTATGTCTATGGCCTGGGGGCTGGTGGTGAGGCGGGTGTCACCCGGGCGCTGGAGATTCTCAAAAGCGAACTGGATGTCACCATGGGCCTGTGTGGCGAGAATGATATCGCACGAGTTGGCCGCCACAATCTCATGCTGCCCGCAGCTCCTTTCAGCATTCCGGCTCCGGCCCATGCCCCTGCAAAACCGCGTTCAGCCAGACGGTGATATCGTGGCCTTTGCGGCACGCGGGCTCATGATGGGCAATCGCGGTGGCAAGTTTCACCGGGATGACCAGACCTTGGGCAGGAGGCGCTGGGCCAGTACCCATTGGATATGTTGTGAGCTGAGTTGGAAAGGTCACCACCATGAACCCATGGGGCGGGGTTACACGTCACTATTCTTTTTGGATGAAGTCACCGCACTTGCCGCAGGCCACCGCCCGTGTTTTTTCTGCCGCCGCAATGAGGCCTTGGCCTTTATCGGCACCTGCAAGGTTGCTGAATTTGATGCCGAACTTCACGCCCAGCGTTTGGGCCAACATGACGCAAACGTCTGCGATTTGCCCGATGGGGCGATGATCGAGCATGGACCACACGCCTATGCGGTGAAAGGCTCGCATCTCCTGCAATGGTCGCATTCCAAATATGTTCTGGCAATTCAGCGGAACTCCATTAACAAGGCACGGCAATTGACACCGCCAATGATTGTCGAGATTTTGGCGAAGGGCTATCAACCGCGCTGGCATCCGTCAGCCATCACAGGGGACTGGGCATGAAACTTTTGCGTTACGGACCAAAGGGCAAGGAAAAGCCGGGCATCCTCGACAAGGAGGGGCGGATCAGGTCGCTGGCGGGGATCGTTGCCGACATCTCAGGCGATAGCATTTCGCCCAAGGGTCTGGCCAAGCTGCGCAAGATAAAATTGGAGACACTGCCAATCGTGCGGGGCACTCCCCGCATTGGCGCATGCGTTGGAAACCCGCAAAAATTCATTGCCATTGGATTGAACTATTCCGACCATGCGGCCGAGTCCGGTTTGCAAGTGCCGCCGGAACCTGTGGTTTTTACCAAGCATGTGAGCTGCCTTTCCGGCCCCAATGATGATGTGACGATTCCCCCCAAATCAAGCAAGTCAGATTGGGAGGTGGAACTGGGCGTGATCATTGGCACGCGCGCCAAGAACATTTCCAGGAAAGATGCACTGGCTCACGTGGCGGGCTATTGCACCATCAACGACCTTTCAGAGCGCGAGTTCCAGGTGGAGCGTTCGGGCCAATGGACCAAGGGCAAGTCCTATGACACGTTCGGCCCCGTGGGTCCGTGGCTGGTGACTGCAGATGAGGTGAAAGACCCGCAAAACCTGCATCTCTGGCTTGAGCTGAACGGCAAGCGTGTGCAGGATGGCAGTACCTCAACCATGGTCTATGGTGTTGCCCATATCGTGGCTTATCTCTCGGAGTTTTTCACGTTGATGCCGGGTGACATCATCACCACGGGAACGCCGCCCGGCGTTGGCATGGGCATGAAGCCGCCGCAATACCTCAAACCCGGCGACAAAATGCTGATCTGCATTGATGGCCTGGGCGAGCAGAACCAGAAAGTTGTGCGCGATAAGTAACCGCGCTAGAAGCCATTTCAAACAAGTGGAATGATCATGGCTTCGAACGACAAAATAAACCGCCCCAAGGCCCGTGTTGCCAAGGGGTTTCGTGACGTCGGCCCGGAAGAAATCCGAGGTCTTCGGGACATGCTGAGTACCATTCAAACGGTCTATGAACGCTATGGTTTTGAACCGGTGGAACAGCCCTTCATTGAATATACCGATGCGCTGGGCAAATTCCTGCCGGACCTCGACCGCCCCAATGAAGGGGTGTTCTCGTTTCAGGATGATGACGAGCAATGGCTGAGCCTGCGTTATGACTTGACCGCGCCGCTTGCAAGATATGTGGCCGAAAACCAGCAATTCCTGCCCACACCATTTCGCAGCTACCGGCAGGGCTGGGTGTTCCGCAACGAAAAGCCGGGTCCGGGCCGTTACCGCCAGTTCATGCAGTTTGACGCCGATACGGTAGGCTCAGCATCACCGGCAGCCGACGCCGAGGTGTGCATGATGGCAGCCGACACGATGGAAGCGCTGGGAATTGCGCGCGGGCAGTATGTGGTGAAGTTCTTCACTCGCAAGCTGCTCGACGGTTTCCAGATCAAGTTTGGCATTCCAGAAGAATCCAAATTAATTTGGCTGAGGGCAAATGACAAACTCGATCGAATTGGAATTAAAGGCGTTGAGCAGCTACTGGGTCCTGGCAGGAAAGATATATCCGGCGACTTTACCGCCGGGGCAAAACTAACAGACAAACAAATTGCTGCCAATACGGAATTTCTTACTGCGGCCACTTTGAATAGCGACCTATTTTCAGGAAATGAACCCGGAGAGCAAGGTCTCCGAGAACTTGAAGCGATGCAAGCCATGTTTGATGCAGCTGGGTATGGGGGAGATCGTATTCGTCGTGAATCGTCCGTTGTCCGCGGCCTCGAATACTACACCGGCCCGGTTTTCGAATGTGA
>JANMPF010000196.1:0-7708 GCA_031369725.1 Rhodobiaceae bacterium
ATGCCCGGTGACGGGAACTTTCAGGCAGGTTTCCCGTTGATTCATAGAATACAAAGGAGAATACAATGAGCATGATTGATCCAAAGGGTGCCCAGCCTGAACCCCTCGCAAAGCTTGCGGAAGTGTCACGCAATGATAGCGGCAAGCCTGTAAAAGACGGCGTTTTTGCCGATCGGGAAACCGCCCCACTTGCCGCTGACCCCAAACTGGAACACGACGCGGCTACAAAAGTCTTGCGTGAAGGCGTCACTCATCGTCCCCAAGGTGCAAAACGGGCCATCAATAAACTTCCTGATCGCACGGCCAAAAAATAGTGGCAACTGTGTTCCAGAAGCCAATTCCAATCCTCATTAAGCCGCAGTTGGCAATGTGGACTGAAAGGTTGCACGGGTAACTGACACGGTTGTACCCTGCGCGCTGCTGACGGTTTCGATTTCGCTCTCAAGCTGTTGGGCCAGTGCCTTCACCAGTGTTGTGCCAAGTCCAGCAGGCTTCTTATCCAATTTTTCCGGCATGCCCACACCATTGTCCGAGACTGTCAGCTTCCAGTCAGTTTTTTTGACTTCATAGGTTACTAAAACCCTCCCCGACTTCAAGGGATCGGGAAACGCATGTTTCAAGGCATTGATTACCAGCTCTGTCACGATCAGCCCCAAACTCACCACCTGCTCCGATGGAATGGCTCCTTCACCTGCCGCGACTTTTATGGTGACCCGGCTGCTTTCACCGATCATCGATTCTCCCAGCGTGTCACACAACGTCGAAAGATAGGCACCCACTTGAACATTCTCGCCGATGGCCGAGGCCTTGAGATGCTGCTGCAACGAAGCAACTGACATGACGCGCCGGTGCGCATCTTCAAGATGGCCGCGCGTCTCGGCTGATTGCACCGAACGGGCTTTCAGCATCAGGATGCTGGCCACAATTTGCAGGCTGTTGGCCACCCGATGGCCCATCTCTGACAACAACATGTCCTTCTGCTCACTGAGAACTTCAAGCTGGCGTTCAGCAGCACGGCGATCCGTTATGTCTTCAATCGCCAGCAAAAGCGTAGTGTTGGCATCGCCCTCATAGTAAACCTTGCGGGCATTCAACAACATGGTTTTCTGCCCAATGACCGGAAAAGCCTGTTCAATCTCGAAATTATTCATCACCCCATGCTCCGGCACGATGCGTTCAAGCAACTGCCGGAGAGCCCGGTTGTTCCAGGCACCCGTGCCCAGATCATAGACCATGCGCCCGATTGTGTCCTCAGGCGTCGTCCGGAATGTGGCATAGAAGGACCGGCTGGCCGCTATCACGCTCAGACTTCCGTCAAGTACGAGAAGCGACTCCCGCACCGTATCAACCATGGCGTGCGCCAAAGTACGTCCGTCCGTGATCTTGTCCATACGCTCCATGTCAAACAGCTACGTTTGATAGGACTGGGACTATGCACCCCATTGGCCGAACAAGCAAAACATTATGTGCCTTTCATGTCGCGCGCTGGATTCTGGCATTGGAACCAAGCACGCTGCAAAGCGTTATCTCTGCTAACAATGAAATGGATTTGAAAGGAGTACACCATGGCAAAAAAACCACATGCCAAGCCCAAGGCAGAACGCGAGTATATGAGCTATCGCATTCTTGACGATGTTCTGGCTCTTGCCGGAACCTTGCTGCGCAGCCGCAGGGAGTATGGTGCCGGCAAGCTGCATTCTCTTGCCGAAGCTACCCGCGACTACGCCACTTCAATGACGGATTTGCCACAGCTTCGTGCCCAAGTGGCGTCAGCTTCCGAAAGCATCGAAGGCTTTGCCGATTACGTGATGCATACCGACATTGACCACATGGTCCAGGACGCAGCTATCTTCGCCCGCAGGCAGCCCTTCGCTACCCTCGGGGTTGCGATTGCAGCAGGCGTTGTGGCAAGCCGGTATATGCTTTCGCCTCGTGCCAGCGTTAAGTCTGCCCCAAAGTCTCGGGTGGCGAAAAAAGCCGCAAGGAAGACGACAGCCCCGAAGCACAGAAATAATGGCTTGGCACAAACCCATGCCTAAGCCTGCCGAAGCGCCGCAAGGCTTGCCCAGCCTGTTCAAGCAGCTTGGCACCGACGGTTTGGGCGTTGCCGAAGCTGAGCTTGCCCTTGCCCGCGCCGAAGCAGCCATTGTGTTGCGGGGCTTTATGATTGGCGTGGCTATAGGTGTCGCGGGTTTTGCCATGACCATCACGGCAATGTTGGTCTTGGCGCAGGCGGCCGTTGCCGCCTTGACCCCCCATGTTACGGACCCGGCTTTTGCCTATCTCAGTGTCGGTCTTGTGCTTGTGGCCCTGGCAATTGTTCTGCTGCTGATTTCCAGCAACCAGCTGACACGTCGGCATCGCCCGGTTGGTATAGTGTTCAAATGGTTGTTGGGCAAAGGAATCGCAAAATGAGTTCGCTGCAGCAGCTTGAAAACGCAACGCGTGAGCAGCGCCTCCGGTTTGAAAAAACCGTGAACGAAATTGCGACGCGCACCCAATTTCCAGCTCTCTTCCACGAAACGCTTGACTTGCTCAACCTGCGCCGCAGGGGACCCCCGCTGCTGGTCGCCGGCACCATGGCAGCCGCCGTATGGCTTTTTCACGAATTTCTTGGGCGGCGAAAATCGCGCCTGGGACGTATCACCAAGACCCCAACCCTCAAACAGGAGATCAAACATGAAACCTAGCCCACAAACCGCAAGTAACACCAAGGCAAAAATCTTGGTCGGCGTAAAGTCAACTGCGCGCAAAGCCAAAGCGACGGCAAAACGCACAACACGCGCCACCAACAAGCTTGCAAACGAAACGCAAACCACATTGCAAGGATACAGCGCCTCCGCCCAACGCCTCATCAAGCGCGGCAAGGCTGCGTTTGGAGACGCCTCGGCCTGGGCTGGCAAAACTGCCAGTGCGCTACCAAAAACTGCCCGCAACATCGGTGCCCCTGATCAACAGGCCGTGCAAACATTCATGAGTGAAAGGCCATTGATTGTTGGCGCAGTGGGATTGGGCCTGGGTGTGGTTCTCGGATCCATGCTCCCCTCTATTGACAGCAAGCCAAAGTCAGCGCGTCGCAAATAATTTCTATCGACTTCCTCCAGCAAAACGGGAGAAGCACCTCTGCTTCTCCCTTTTAATGGTACCACTCTTAGACGCTAGTCTGTGACCTTTTCGATGGTGTCTGCTGTCTCTTTGTCGACGTGACGTGCGGCGATAAATTCACCAAGTCCTGCAAGACCGTCCATATTGTCGCAAAAAACCTTGATGGTCACCAGCAGGGGAACCGCAATCGCCGCCCCAGCAATGCCCCAAAGCCAGGTGAAAAATGCCAACGCCAGCAAAATGGCTACCGCATTCATTTGCAGTCTGTGTCCCAAAATCTGCGGTTTCACGATCTCAGATTCAGCCAGCGACCACAATGCATAAGCCAATGGCACGAGAAGCGCGTAGCTAACGGAATCGAATGTTATGATTGCCATAAATCCAGACAGTGCCACGCCCGATACAGCCCCCACATAGGGAATGAAATTGAAAAAGAATATGAGCATGCCCCAAAGCGCAGCCATAGGCATGCCGAGAACATGGAATGACGCCGCGATAATCAGTCCGAGCCCCGCGTTGATGGCCGTCAGTGTCAGCACATAGACAGACACTTCATTTTCAATATCGTAGACAATGTGCAAGGCACGTTTTCGCTGGGTAAGATTTGGCAGAATGCGCACAAGCTTTTCATAAAACAGATCTCCTGATGCCAAAAGAAACACGGCGATGACGAGCGTTGCTATCAACGTTATGAGAATTTGAACGGGATACCCCGTTAGCATCACAAGCAACCCCGGCAGCGGTGACTCACGCACAACAACTTCCTGCACGACGGCTGGACTGGCAGGGCCTGAAGCAACCTGAAGTTTCTCGGAAAGATTGATCAGCGCGTCCAGTGAAGATCGCCAGCCGCTAAACTTTTCGGCGAACGTCTGCTGGAACTGGGGCGCCTGGTTGATCAATGACGACACCGGCCCACTGAGGAGATAAACCACCGAAATCCCGCCAATAACCAGCAACAGCACAAAAATCGATGCTACCAGGGCGGGTGGAATGCCATGTTTGGACAAATATCGAATTGCCGGCCGTAGCGTCAGTGCAATGAAAAGCGCCAATACCACAGGCAACAAAAAATCACGGGCGAAATACATCGCCACAATCACCGCTATGAACAGAAGTCCCCTCAGGGCATTGCGTATTTGTCTGGCATAGTCTGTGTCATCACGTGTCGGTTCTGGCACCACAACACTCATTATATCTTGCCCATCACACCAGGACAACCACGACCAGCAGAAGGAGGCCGACGCCACCGGATGGCCCATAGCCCCAGTTGCTGCTATGTCCCCAATTCGGCAATGCGCCCACCAGGATCAAAATGAGAATGACAACAAGTATGGTGCTGAGCATGATTGTCTCCATGGATATCGCCGGTCATAGTGACGCACTGGGAAAGAAACGCGGGTTCGGAAAATTAGTTCCGGTAAGCGTTGGACAGAATTGCTTCCGAATTGGCGTCCGGGCCAAATTTTTCGTTGGCGCTAATTTGCAAGAGAACCGCCAGTCTGGCCCGCGCGCGATTGACGCGGCTTTTGATCGTGCCAACTGCCACGGTGCAAATATCGGCAGCCTCTTCATATGAAAAACCAGATGCCCCAACCAGAATAATGGCTTCGCGCTGGTCTTCAGGCAACTTTGCAAGCGCCACGCGCAAATCAGCCATATCAAGGTGGCCTTCCTGTTCTGCGTGCACGGCCACCTTGCTGGAATAATACCCATCAGCATCTTCAACCTCGCGCTTGCGCTTGCGCAGTTGGGTGTAGAATTCATTGCGCAAGATTGTATATAGCCACGCCTTCATGTTTGTGCCTGCTTCAAAGCTATCGTGATGCTTCCAGGCTTTCATCAGCGTTTCCTGAACCAAATCATCGGCCCGGTCACTGCGCGCCGTGAGTGACAGCCCGAATGCCCTAAGGCCCGGAATGGCCGCAATAATCTGGTCTCGAAACTGCTGTGAAATGGTCATGCGACTGTAGTTCCAAATTGTGTCATGGCGCTGTGAAATTCAGTTCGATTTTTTGGGCGAACTTGCGGCTTCAAGCTGGTTGAGCAAATCCATAAACCGGTCCGGCACCGGTTGGAGGGCAACTTCGTTGTAATAATTTCTCAGGCGCTGGCCAATCAGGTCGGAAACTTCCGGTTTGGCTGATGTATGGGTCATTGTTTCAATCTTTTTGCGAGGCATTGCGGCCTTGCCCTTCTTTTTGTTCTCGTCATCAACCATAGGTCACCTTAAACAGAGGCTGGTTCGCGCCTTGCGAAAGCTCTTGCGGCATTCTTGATAGCACTAACAGTCTAAACAATGTTAAAATCACAGAAAAGTTCCATCTTCCTCAAAAAAACTTTGCGGAATGGGAACCAAAGTGCCAATCAAACGTTAAGCTACTGGATGTTAAGGGCATGACCGTGCTAAGATACTGATAGTAATAACAAAAAACGAGGAACCTCATGAAACTTGCAGCAAGTATCGCTCCACACCTGCCCTATCTGCGGCGTTTTTCACGGGCCCTTACGGGCAGCCAAAATAGCGGTGATGCCTATGTGGCGGCGCTTTTGGAAGCTCTTATTGCCGATCCCACAAAATTTGATACCGAACCTAGCATCCGCATTTCGCTTTACCGCACCTATTGCCGCTTATGGGAATCGATCTCTCTCAACTTGAAAAAGCCCGATGACAGTGGCGCATGGGAAGTAACCGCCCAACGCCAGCTTGCCAGTATTGCCCCAAAGGCCAGGGAAGCTTTTCTTCTCATGGCCGTTGAAGGTTTTAGCAAACAGGAAATTGGCATCATACTTTCTAAAAACCAAACCGAAACCGGGGCTTTGCTTGATGAAGCTTCGCGGTCAATTGTCAACCAGGTGGCGACCGACGTGATGATCATTGAAGACGAGCCTATCATCGCCATGGATTTGGAGGCGCTATTGGAAAGCCTCGGTCATAGGGTTACCGGCATTGCGCGCACCGAGAAGGAAGCCATTCATCTCGCATCAAGCAAACGTCCTGGTCTGGTACTCGCTGATATTCAACTCGCCGATGGAAGTTCTGGCATTGACGCCGTCAACAAAATTCTGCTCAATATTGACGTTCCGGTAATTTTCATCACCGCTTTCCCAGAACGGCTGTTGACCGGTGAAAAGCCAGAACCAGCTTTTCTCATCACCAAACCGTTTATGCCTGACATGGTGAAAGCCGTTGTCAGCCAGGCGCTGTTCTTCGACACTAAGTCTCGCGTGGCGGCTTGAACGGAACTTCCATTGGGGTTTTGCGTTTATATTGAATGCCGGCATTTTCGCTTGGCACAAAATATAACGGAGATCATCATGAACTGGGACCGTGTACAAGGAAATTGGAAAGAAGTTCAAGGTCAAGCCAAACAGCAGTGGGGCAAGCTCACGGACGACGATTTGTCCGTGATTGAGGGCCGCCGCGAAGAACTCGAAGGCACCCTGCAAAGGCGCTATGGTTACGCCAAGGACAAGGTGAAAACCGAGGTGGATAACTGGCTCGGCACCATGTGACGGGATGACGAGATCGATCGCATGAAGGAGGCTCAGATGTTTACAGCCAAAGACTATGACAAAGCCCTGCTCACCCCCGCTCAAATCTTTGAACTGCCAATGGAAGTTGTAAATACCGACTCATTGACCACCAAGCAGAAGCTCAAAGTGTTGAAGCGCTGGGAAGCCGACGCGCATGATTTGCAAGTGGCTTCCGACGAGAGCATGACGGGTGGCGAAATTTCACGCTTTGACGAGGTGCGCAAAGCAATTCATGCCTTGTGTGATCGCGAAGAAATCGACGAAAACTGCAACGACCTGCAATAATCCTGCCATTAGCCACGTTATGTCGGGTGGATCACTTCCTGATCCACCCTTAACCTATAGGCAAAACGATTTGGCGAACGCCGCCCACATCGCAAAGTTTTATCAAATATTCGCGCGGCGAAACGGTCTCCACTTCCGACGGAATTTGGTAAACCGTCGTGCCAGGTCGTATCAGTTTTAGTTCATAGCGTGTTGCGCCTAATTGCAGTGCCACTTCAAACTCGTCCCAACCATCGGGAATGCAAGGCTTAACCCGCAGCATGCTGCCTTCACGCGTGAGACCAAGGATCGCTTCAAGGCCCGCGCGATACATCCATCCGGCGGATCCTGTATACCAGGTCCAGCCACCCTGCCCCACATGTGGTGCGACCGAATACACATCTGCTGCGATCACATAAGGCTCGACACGATAGATCAGTGCGTCTGTCTCGTTGCGCGCATGATTGATGGGGTTGATGATTGAAAATAATTCCGCCGCACGATCCGCTTGGCCAAGTTTGGCATAGGCGAAGATCGACCAGATGGCGCCATGTGTATATTGACCGCCATTTTCACGAATGCCTGGTGGATAAGCTTTGATATATCCTGGATCCTTCTCGGTTTTGTCGAAAGGCGGTGTGAACAACACCACTAGCTTGTCATTTGCGCGCACCAGTTGCTGATAGGATTCTTCCATCGCCACGACAGCGCGCTCAGGTGCTGCACCGCCAGACAACACGGCCCATGATTGGGCAATGGCATCAATGCGGCATTCTTCATTTTGCGCTGAGCCCAGCAGGGA
>JANMPF010000221.1:0-2181 GCA_031369725.1 Rhodobiaceae bacterium
CCCATGGTCACCGATATGGGCGAAACCTGGTACGCAAAACCCCAAAGCGGAAAAATGATCGTGTCTTCGGCGGACGCCACGCCCGTGGACCCGCACGATGCCTATGCCGACGACATGGCCATCGCCGAGGGCATCGAGCGCCTGATGAATGCCACAACGATTGAGGTCAATCATTTGGATCATTCCTGGGGTGGCCTCAGGACTTTCGCCCCCGATGGCTCACCGGTGATCGGATATGATCAGCACACGGAGGGTTTCTTCTGGCTGGTGGGCCATGGCGGCTACGGGATACAGTCGGCTCCGGCGTTGTCACGCACAGCGGCAGCCATGGTGCTAAGAAAGCAGCTTCCACAGGACGTAATCGACGCCGGGTTAGTCCTTACGGAAATCTTACCTGCGAGATTTATCTAGCCTTCCCTTCTCCCCTTGCGGGAACCGTTGCATAATTATTCTGCCCGGTGCTTCGAGGCTCACGGTCGATGACCGTGAGCACCTCAGCATGAGGGAATCAACATGTTACCTCACCCTGAGGTGCCCACGCAGTGGGCCTCGAAGGGCCTGATGCAATGAAACTCGAATTATGCAACGGTTCCCTTGAGGGAGAACGAAGAGTTACTCCAATAAAACCGGAAATTCCGGTGCATCCATGACAGCGCCATGGGCCAGTGTCACACCCCTGAAAGGTGGCGACGTTTTCACACCTTCGCGCCGCGCAAACCTTGCGTCATCTCCCAGCAGCCGCAGTGAAAACGCCCGCCGCTGCTCGCTCGCTGAATTATTCGCCGGTGCCCCATGCAGCGTCTTGTAGTTGAACGCCACGGCATCACCCGGTTCCAATTCCCAGCCGATCACATTGAACTTGTCGCGGTTGCCATTGATATCCGGCACCGGTTCCAATCCGTCATTCTCATTCAGGGGTGTTTTATCAAAGCGCTCCGGCCGATAGTATTTCCCCCACGTGTGTGAACCGCCGGCAAATTCCAAAGTCCTGTCCAGCGGGATATGGTCCAGCGGAATCCACAAGCTCACCGTGTCATTTCCGTCCACACAGTAATACGGCTGGTCCTGGTGCCAGGGAGTGGCAACCCCCGCACTCGCTTCCTTCACCAGCACATGCTCGTGAAACAGCCGCGCCGTCCTTGATCCCATCAGCTGGCGGCCAATTTCAGCCGCCGGCGAATTGAAAATGAAATCCTTGTATTCGGGAATGCGGTCCCAGTTGCAGTAATCGCCGAAGAAGCGCCCGCCGCCGTCTTTGCCCTGGTAGATTTTAACATCCGCACTGGGGTGGGCCATGTTGCGCGCAATGCCGGCGCGCAAGACCTCAACCCAATCCTTGAACACGCCGCGCAAAGCTACGGCACCGTTCAGTTGATAGTCGGCAACTGTAGCACCGGAAACTTTCATGGTCGTCATTCCAAATTCTCCAAATCCAACCCCAACATGCCAGCCCTCCATGCCAACGCAATTGAATTTTTCGCATGGCAGCAATTTGTAATTTCAATTGAATTAATGCCAAATGCTGCGCGCCAAACAGAATTTTGATCATTCGGAAAAAACATGCTTAGATGTTTTTATCGCCCTCTCCGGGCGTTCAAAAAAACAGGGAGTCACAAAATGAAATCCAAAAAACTCTTTGGTGCCGCACTTTTGATGAGTTCAATGCTCGCAATTGGTGCCGCCAATGCAAAATCGCTGGTCTATTGCTCGGAAGGTTCGCCAGAAAACTTCACCCCCGCCATGAACACCACCGGCACCAGCCTTGATGCTGCACGCCCCGTTTACAACAAGCTTGTGCAATTTACCCCCGGCACCACCGTGGTGGAACCAGGCCTTGCTGAAAAGTATGAGGTTTCCGCTGATGGCACTGTCGTCACATTCCATTTGCGCAAAGGCGTTAAATTCCACTCCGGCGTGAACGGTTTCACGCCAACCCGCGACCTCAACGCCGATGACGTGATCTGGTCCTTCGAGCGCCAGTCCAAGCCCGACCACCCCTACGCCAAGGTTTCAGGCGGTGCCTATGACTATTTCAACGACATGGGAATGCCGGGCCTCCTGGTTTCCATCGCCAAGGGTGCTGATGACTTGACTGTTGTCATGACGCTGAAGCAGCCGAACGCCCCCATCATCGCAAACCTTGCCATGGATTTTGCCTCCATCCAGTCCGCCGAATATGCC
>JANMPF010000035.1:0-2604 GCA_031369725.1 Rhodobiaceae bacterium
CCATGAGTTGGGCGCGGGATGCGCCATAGGTTTTAAGGACCACGGCTTCATAGGTGCGGCGTGAAAGACCGGCAGTGAGGGCGCCTGCAAGAACAAGAACACCGGTAAGCAATGTGAGTGCATTGGCGCCCCTGATTGCAGCGAGCATTTTACCCAGGAGATCACTAATTGTTGCAAGTGTTTCTTTCACGCGCACGGCGGTGATGGACGGAAATTCACGCGCCATGTCGTTGAGCAGTTTTGCTTCGTCGCCGCCTTCCATCTCAACCGTCACCACGTGGCTATGGGGTGCTGACCTCAAGGTATTGGGTGAAAACACCATGACAAAGTTAATGCCCATGCTGCGCCAGTTCACCTTGCGTAAATTGTAGACCTTGGCAGTCACGTCGCGGCCCAAAACATTCACTGTTACAGTGTCACCGATTTTCAAGCCAATGTCGTGGGCTACGTCGTCGACAAATGAAACAAGAGGCGAACCATTGTAATCCTTATCCCACCACTTGCCTTCCACAAGTTCTGAACCTTCAGGCAGGGTTTCGGAGTAAGTTAATCCGCGGTCGCCGTGCAACGCCCAGCCGCCATCGCCTTGGGTTTTCACTTTCTCCACGGCCACGTCGCCAATTCTGGAAATGCGGCCACGCAGCATGGGCGCGTTATCAACTTTCTTAACGCCTGCAAATTTACCAACCGCATCTTTGAAAGCAGGTAGTTCTTCATTGCGCACATCAAGAAAGAAAAATGCGGGTGCACGGTCAGGAATACCTGAGCGTAATTCCTGGCTGATGGTTTGATCAGTGAGGGCAAGCGTTACAAACAAGGTAAGGCCGACACCCAACGCCAGGATTACTGAAACCGCCGATGAGCCAGGGCGATAAAGATTGGAAATGGCATAACGCCAAATGGCGGATTTTGGTTTGGGAGATTTTTCTGCAAGTTTGATGATGGCAAAGGCCAGGCCCAACAGAATTGCAAAACTGGCAAGCAAGCCGCCGAGATAATAGGCGGTGATGCGCTTGTTATCGAAACTTTCAAATATCAGCACCGCAACGGCTGAAAGTGCCGCCGCAGTGCAGGCGAGATAGGACCAATGGGGAATTCCCCGCAATTGCACAATGCGGTGACGAAACAAGGCGGAGGCCGGAACTTGCTCGGTGCGGGCAAGTGGCCAGATTGAAAATGCAAGGGTTACGAGGAAACCCAATGCGGTCGTGAGCAGTAGCGGTGCAAATTCAACTTGCGAGGCAAGGGGCAAAGGCAAAATCCCCTGCAACAGGGCGTGGGCGATCGATGGCGTTACCGCCCCAGCGGCTATGCCAATGGCAACGCCGATAACGGCAACCAATAATATCTCGGTGAGATAGATGCCAAACACATCACGTGATAATGCGCCCAGGCATTTCAGCGTCGCAATGGTGCTGATGCGGCTTTCAACAAACGCTGACACGGCATTGGCAATGCCAGCACCGCCGACGATGAGTGAAGTCAATCCCACAAGCGTTAGAAAATACGAGAGCCGGTCAACGAAGTTTGCGGTACCTTGGGCTGCCTTGTCGCGTGACTTTATTTGCCAGCCGGCATCGGGAAATTCTGCTTTTGCGGCATTTGCAAAATCCTGTACAGCTTTGAGACTTTGGTCGGTTTTGAGATTTACCCGGTAGTGATAGGTCACAAGGCTGCCGGGCTGGATGAGGGCCGTTACCTTCAGTGCGGCTTCGCTCATCAACACGCGCGGACCCAGAATGAAGCCGTCGGAAATGCGGTCAGGCTCTGTCGTGATGACGCCGCGCACTTCAGCATCGAGGCTGCCAATTTTAATTTTGTCACCAAGCTTTATATTGAGTCGGCCGAGGAGCAGGGGATCGACCGCCACACCATAAGTGCCGTTTTGCAGTGCCGTTGCGGTTTGCAGGGGAATTGTGTTTGCGAGAATGACGTTACCATTTAGTGGATAAAGATCATCGATTGCCTTGATTTCAACCAGTGTCGTGGTGTCTGGTGCGACGGCCATGGCGCGCAGCGTTTCAACCCTGCTGACAACGCCTTTGCTGGCGATAAAGGCCATCTCCCTGTCAGACGCCTCGCGGTGAATGAGGGAAAACTCCACATCACCACCGAGCAGTACCTGACCCTGTTCATTCAGTCCGCGTTCAATGGAAGCAGATAAAGAACCGATCATGGCAATGGTCGCGGTGCCGAGCGCCAGACAGGTCAGAAATATCCAAAAGCCTTGCAGGCCTGAGCGCAAATCACGGGTGGCAAAACGAAACCACAATGCAACATTCATGGGGAATTGCCTGAGATTATCTTGCCGTCACGCACTTCGGCAATCCGGTCGCAACGCTTGGCAAGGGCGCGGTCGTGGGTGATCAAAAGCAGGGTGGCACCATCTTGCTGTTTTAACGCGAACAGCAATCTGATAATTTGGTCGCCGGTTTCCTGATCAAGGTTTCCGGTGGGTTCATCAGCCAGCAGGATTTTTGCGCCGGATGCGAGGGCGCGGGCAATGGCAACACGTTGTTGCTCACCGCCGGAAAGTTGGCCGGGGTAGTGGCTGAGGCGATGGGCGAGCCCCACGCGCCCCAATTTTTCCTCGGCCACCTGCAT
>JANMPF010000288.1:0-8137 GCA_031369725.1 Rhodobiaceae bacterium
GGCGTTGAAGGCGGATGTGGCAGCCAAATATTTGAACTCGCCGGAAACGCCGCTGTTTCACAAGGGGGCGGTGCTTTACAACCATGACAAGGCGAGGGGGCCTGCCCATGAGACGGGCGAGATTATTGCGGTTGAAGGCTAGGTGGATGTGATTGCCATGCACCGCGCCGGATTGACCCACGCCGTAGCTCCGCTCGGGACAGCACTCACCGAAGAGCAATTGGCGCTATTGTGGAAAATGGTGGCGGAGCCAACGCTGTGTTTTGATGGCGACAGTGCTGGCATCAAGGCGTCCTACCGCGCTCTCGATTTGGCCCTTCCGCTGCTGAAGCCCGGCCACTCATTGAAATTTGCGCTGTTGCCGGAAGGTCTTGACCCGGATGATTTGCTGAAAGCACAAGGTCCCGATGCGGTGAAAGCCGTGGTGGCTGCGGCGGAACCCTTGTCGGATGTGATTTGGCGGCGGGCACTTACAGAAAATGACCGCTCCACGCCAGAACGGAAAGCCCAATTTGAAAAGGATTTGCGCGTCCTGGTGAGCCAGATCGGCGATGAAAATGTGCGCAAACACTACATGGCGGACTTGTCGCAGCGCTTTGACGAGTTGTTCCAGCGCAACCGTTCGGGGGGTGGATTTAACGCCAGAAAGCCCTATGGCCTACAAAAGCCTTGGAAAAAGGGACAAAAAGCTTGGGAAATGCAGTCTCCAGCTTCCCCTCAGCTGAAGGCCATGGCGGCCTCTGCCGGTGCTGCTAAGGCCTTGGAACGGCGGGAAAAACTCATTGTTTTGTCATTCATCAACCACCCGGATCTGATCCATGATTTCCTGGACGAGTTTGCCGCAGTCGAATTTTCGGCCCGCGAGCTTGACTCCCTCCGTACACAAATCATAAATAGCGCCGCTGCTGAACGGGGACTTGATAATTCCGGGCTCAGAAGCCACCTGCTATCCAAGGGTTTTGGTCCGGAGTTGGACCGCCTTGAAAACCAGGCGACGCGTTTGAACGAATGGTTCCTAGGTCGAAGCGCTGCACAGGATGATGCGCGGACTGGGCTTCGTCAGATGTTCGCCTTACACCGGAAAACCGTAATGCTCGTTTTCGAGCTTAAGGCGGCGGAAGCTGCTTTTGTTGCCGAACCGACGGAGGAAAATTTCATCGCCCTTTCGGGGTTGCGCGAAGAATTGCTATCGGCAGTAGGTTCTGAGGCTCTCATTGCGGGCTTTGGTGCCGCCTCTGGCCGGGTGGTTGACGCAATCTCCTAAAGAGCAGGGGAAAAATCATGGTTAATGGCTGCTTAAGACGGTCAGACCTAGTTTTCACCCGAATCACCCAGTTTTGTGCGAATCACCCCGCACGCATTCGAGTTTAAGGAATTCCATTCATGGCCCGCCCCGCCCAAGTTCGCGAAACCAAGCAAGAAGACCAGGACAACGCCAATGTGGCTGACGATCAGGACAACACCACTGATGCGCCTGCCGATGGTTCGGATTCACCAGTTCTTGATCTTTCGGATGCGGCCGTCAAGCGGCTGATTAAAACAGCCAAGGCCCGCGGCTATGTAACGCTCGACGAACTCAACTCGGTCATGCCGTCGGAGGAAGTCACTTCCGACCAGATCGAAGACATCTATTCCATGCTCGCTGAAATGGGCATCACGGTGGTTGAAAGCGAAGAGGAAACCGAGAACGTTGTTGCCAAGGTGGAAGGCGATGAAAGTTCCGAGACCGCCGTTATCAAGGTTGAAGCGGCAAAGCTGCCAACCGACCGCACCGATGATCCGGTGCGCATGTATTTGCGTGAAATGGGGCAGGTGGAGCTTTTGTCGCGCGAGGGCGAAATTGCCATTGCCAAGCGCATTGAAGCGGGCCGCGAGGCGATGATTGCGGGCTTGTGCGAAAGCCCGCTCACCTTCCAGGCCATCATCATCTGGCGCGACGAACTCAACGAAGCAAAAATCCTGCTGCGCGACATTATCGATCTGGAAGCAACCTATGCCGGGCCTGATGCCAAGAACAACCAGCCGGTGGCAGCGCCGCAACCCTATGTGCCGCCCAAGGAAGAGGTGCGCAAGCAAGCCGAGCTCAAGCGGCCCGAACGCCTGAAGCAGGCGCAGCCTTCCAAGCGCGATGATGAATATGGCGATGTGCTGAGCCCCGAGGATTTCGACAAGCCGGTCATTGAAGATGATGATGATGACGAGGGCGATGACCTTGGGGTTTCACTCTCTGCCATGGAAGCGGAGCTGAAGCCAAAGGTACTCGAGATTTTTGACTCGATTGCCAAGCAATATAAGTCGCTGCGCAAATTGCAGGACCAGGAAGTGGCGGAGTCGACCGAGCTTTCGCCAAGCCAGGAGCGGCGTTACCGCAAGCTGCGTGATGACATCATTGCCGAGGTGAAATCGCTGGCTCTCAACAACGCGCGTATCGAGGCGCTGGTTGAACAGCTTTATGACATCAACAAGCGTTTGAATTCGCTTGAAGGCCGGCTCATGCGGCTGGCAGAAACCTATAAAGTTCCGCGCACCGAGTTCTTGAAGGAATACCAGGGCGACGAGCTGGACATGGATTGGCTGAAGCGGGTGGCACGGCTTACCAAATTCGGCTGGAAGAAATTTGCCAATGACGAGAAGGAATCCATTCGCGTGATCCGCGATGAGATTTTTGAATTGGCCACCGCCACTGGTTTGCAAATTCCCGAATACCGCAAGATCGTTGCCATGGTGCAAAAGGGCGAGCGCGAGGCGCGCATCGCCAAGAAGGAAATGGTGGAAGCCAACTTGCGTCTGGTGATTTCCATTGCCAAGAAATACACCAACCGTGGTTTGCAGTTCCTCGATCTCATCCAGGAAGGCAACATCGGGTTGATGAAGGCGGTCGACAAGTTTGAATACCGCAGGGGCTACAAGTTCTCAACCTATGCCACATGGTGGATCCGGCAGGCCATTACCCGCTCGATTGCCGACCAGGCGCGCACCATCCGCATTCCCGTGCACATGATTGAAACCATCAACAAGATCGTGCGCACCAGCCGCCAGATGATGCACGAGATCGGCCGCGAGCCAACGCCGGAAGAGCTTTCCGAAAAACTTTCCATGCCTTTGGAAAAGGTTCGCAAGGTGATGAAAATCGCCAAGGAGCCCATCTCGCTGGAAACCCCGGTGGGTGACGAGGAGGATTCACATCTTGGCGACTTCATCGAAGACAAGGGTGCCATCCTCCCCATCGACGCCGCCATCCAGGCCAACTTGCGCGAAACCACGACGCGGGTACTCGCCTCGCTGACGCCGCGTGAGGAACGCGTGCTGCGCATGCGCTTCGGCATCGGCATGAACACAGATCATACGCTGGAAGAAGTTGGCCAGCAGTTCAGCGTGACGCGCGAACGCATCCGGCAGATCGAAGCCAAGGCGCTGCGGAAACTGAAGCATCCGAGTAGGTCAAGGAAGCTCAGGAGTTTTTTGGATAATTAAGACTTTCCAACCTTCTCCGCATACCCATCCACAAGCGCCCGGATCATCTTCTGATAGGGCACATGCTGCTTCTTGGCTTCGCGTTTGAAAAAATCGATGCTGCGCCGTGAGAGGCTCAGGGTTATTTTCACATTGTCATCACGAAGCACGAGTTGTGATGGCGGCGGCAGAAAATCCTTGACGATTCTGACATTGCCCATTTCACCCTTGGTATATTCAATGCTGCTCTTTTTCATAAACTTGTTTTCCTTTTCGCCAATAGCCTGCGCCGTAGATACGAATTTTGGCTCCGCGCCATGTAAAGCGCCTTTCATTCGTACTGTGACGCACATTTTCTGCAATTATGCGGTTGGGGTCGAGAAACGCTTTGGCGGTTGGTGTACCGGCATGGCCCGCGCGGCCAGCCAGTTACGACCATAACCCACGCGACCTATACGATCATTCTGCTGAATGCAAATTTCGGGGTTTTTTCGGTCCCGACCGGCACGCCGCGCTGTTCAGGGAAGCGGAGTTTCCAAATGAATTATTGAACGCATTTTTTGCATGACAATGGTATTGGCGGACTGGATTTCTGATTTCATGCAATCCGCCAGTGTTGGCAACATCAGGCGTTACGACATCGGCACATAGACATAGGCCCCGTCCTTGGCTTCGGCCATGCCGATGCCGGGGTAAGGCCAGTGGAAGCCGATCAATTTTTTCTTGCCGGTCGATGCCATGTCGAGCAGCTTCTTGCGGTTGGCAATGGCGTTGGCATGGTCAGCATCAAAGCCGAATTTCCAATCCGGGTGAGGGAAAAACACCAGGGGGTTGGTGATGGCATCGGCGGTTATGATCAAGCCATCGCCGCCTGCCATTTCGAACGATACGTGGCCCGGTGTGTGGCCGGTGGTATCCAGCACATTAATTCCCGGCACGACTTCCATGCCGGTCTTGAACATGCTCACCTTGTCCTTGAAGCCTGTAAGCTGGGCCTGGGTGGTCTTCACCATGCCTTCCATTGCCTTGGGCATTTTGCTGGCAAGGTCTGGCGTCATCCAGAAATTCCATTCATTTTCCGCCATGTGGAAAGACGCATTGGTGAAAATGGGCTTGCCATCAGCGCCGAGGGTTCACCAGCAATGATCGGGATGGGCATGGGTGAAGATGACTTTGGTAATGGCCGAGGCATCAGTGCCGGTGGCCTTGAGGCTTTCAGCGATCTTGCCAGCCGTGGGCTGGAAATTATTGCCGGAACCGGTGTCCATCAGAATGACGTCGCTGCCGGATTTCAGCAGAAGCGGGCTTGCCTCAAACTGTGCATTGTCGCCTTGCATCATGGCACCCAACAGGGCCTTGAGGTCTTCCGGCTTGGCCTCCGGGCCAACAACCGAGAGGGGAAGCAACAAGGTTCCATCGCTTACCACAGTCACATCATAGGCGCCCTGCTTGAAAGAATAGGGTGCCGCAAGTGCCAGCACGTTTTTGGGCAGGACTCCCGAAGCAATCAGTCCGGCGGCCATGCCCAAGAACTTGCGGCGATCGAACACGAGGCTTTTTGTTCCGTTCAATGATGTTATGAACATGGGAGCATCTCCTCTATTGTTATGGTATAACATTATTTGTTGCGGTAAATTGTGTCGCTGCCGTGACTAAAGTACAATCACTTTTCGCGAGATCGCAGCGGTGCTAGAATGGCTTTTGAAAGCGGGGGGTAAGGATTTTCCAATGTCATTTTTCAGGAAATTGTTTGGCGGCAGTGCACCTGCAGCACCTGATGCGCCGGTGAAAACCACCGAGCATTCAGGCTTTACGATTGAAGCGCGCCCCTGCAAGGAGGGTGGGCAATACCAGTTGGCGGGTGTGATCAGCAAGCAGATTGGCGGGGTGCGCAAGGAACACAAGTTTGTCAGGGCCGACCGGTTCACCTCCAGGGAGGAAGCCGCCGACTTTGCGCTTTCCAAGGGCAAGCAGATCATTGATGAGCAGGGCGAGCAGATATTCCGTGTTTGAAAGCCGCAAGCAGCCGGTTGCCAGCCAAAAAGTATTTTCGCAACGCCTGATGCGCAGCGCGATATTGGGGCTCGCCACCATCGCGGTGGCGCTGGCCATCGGCATGGCGGGCTATATGGGTTTTGAATCGATGGGAATTGTCGATGCGTTTATCAATGCGTCGATGATCCTTTCAGGCATGGGGCCGGTAACGCCGCTTGCGACCGACGGTGGCAAGATATTTGCCGGCTTCTATGCGCTGTTCTCGGGCCTGTTGTTGATCGCGGTGGCCGGGCTCATACTGGCACCGGTGTTTCACCGCATGCTGCACCGGTTTCACGTGGATGACAATGACGCGACAAATTAAGATCGCCGCAGCCCAGTATCCACTCGATGCATTGCAATCGCTTGGTCAGTACGAGGCCAAGATGGCGCGCTGGGTTGAGGAAGCTGTAGGGGCAGGTGCGCGGCTTCTGGTGTTTCCGGAATATGGCGCGATGGAGCTCGCCAGCATCGGCGGGCAGGCGGGTGATCTGGAAGCGTCATTCGATGCCGTTTCGGCACTGACCGTTGAGACAGACCGGGTGCATGCGGGGCTGGCAGCCAAACACGGAGTTACGATTGTGTCAGGGAGCGGGCCGCAGCGGCGGCCTCCTGCCACGCTGAATGTGGCGCATATCTTCGGGCCCACGGGTATCAAAGGCTCCTATGACAAAATCATGCCAACGCCGTGGGAGCGGAATAGCTGGCATATATCTTCCGGCACGAAACTCAGTGTATTTGATGTGGGCGTTGCGCGCATCGGACTGCTTATTTGTTATGACATTGAATTTCCGCTGTTGTCGCGCGCGCTGGCGGAAGCTGGAGCTGAGATTATTCTTGCACCCTCCAATACGGAAACCGAATGGGGTTACTGGCGGGTGCGCTCGGGTGCTGTGGCGAGAGCCCTGGAGAACCAGGTTTACACGGTGCATGCGCCAGTGGTTGGGGCGAGTGCGTGGAGTGCTGCCTGTGCCATGAACATCGGGATGGCTGGAATTTTTGCGCCGTCGGATGTTGGATTTCCGCCAGGCGGGGTTATGGCTTTGGGCGAAATGAACCAGGCGCAATGGGTTTACGCAGATGTTGATTTGGACTTGATTGCAAACGTTCGTCAATCGGGCGGTGTGCAAACCTATAACCACTGGATGGAACAGCCGGGCGCAACCCTATTGCCGCCAGCCCGGGTGATTAATATTTCGGGGCGTTAAGCACGTTTTCGTGCCCGGATGAGGCCGAAAAATTTTCGCGGTGTGGCCTTGGTTCGGTTAGGCATTTTGCCAATTCATCGATGGCACGCAAGCCCGATTGCAAATTCCAGGCGTTGATGATGCCCACCCGAAATCCGCCAGGAGGCATGGGATGATCCGCAGGGTTCTTGTTTTCGTAGAACGTTATTTGCAAGCTTGCAACATCCGGCATGTCACGGATGCGGGCTTGCCGTTCTTTCGACGGATAGGAAAAACTATTGCCATGCTCAATAAAGAGGGGAATGGAATAGGCCTCGCGGCGACCATCGTTGGTGTACTGCCAAAAACCCTTCTCATAAAGGCGGACCACCGCATCAATCCATCCCTCACCGTTCAAATCACACCACTGGTCGGCAAAGCGCAAATGGACTTCGATTATCTTGCCGCCGATGGATTCAAAATTCAGCATTCCCGTATAGCCCGCCATCTGGCGGCTGACCCAATTGCGGAGATAAGTTGCAAGTTCGGGAATCTCATCGGGCTGAAGGGTCCAGCGGCTAAAAGTACCCTGCTTTGCGGGCACGCCTACAGCGTGACGCAGCCACTCGACATTGCCGTTTACAATGGCGCAATCGGTTGAAACATGGGGGCCATCAAAAAGTTCCATCCAGAAATGGCCCGCTGTGGAAAAGTGCTGCATTTCACGTGGATTGGAAATAACCCGGCTGCCAAGCCCCATGCCTTTCAGATTGGTAATGGGCTTTGAGAATACGGGATATTTGGGCGGTGACACACCGTGGGGCCCACAGTCAAAGCCTTGGCTTTGAGCAACCCTCAGCTTGTCATAAACCCAGTTAAATTGAGGATTCCATGGCCAAGCGTCCATATCGTCGGTGGCGATGACAACATCATCAGGACACCGGATGTTCTCAAAATACTGCTCTCGCCATGGGTCGCGCTCATAGATCGGCATTGCTACAACTTAGCAAGTCCATGCTGACAGGCAATGGCAGGAGCGTTCAATTCTATTTGATTTCCCAAGTGATATTTACGTCCATGCCGATGACTTGCTCACCCTGGGCTATGGGCACATCGCCAGCAGCTCCTTCAGCGCGCATGGTCTTGGCAAACACTGGCACGGGCGGCAGGTAACCACCACCCTCTGTTATGTTGACTATGGCACCGAGGCCCACACCTGCGGCATCAGCATAGATTTTGGCTTTAGCCACCGCACTTGCGACGGCAAGCTTGCGGGCCTCATCAGTTGCCGCTTGTGGTTTGGCGAGCTGAAATGCCACACCATTGATCTGGTTGGAGCCGGAGGAGACGACTTTGTCGAGTACGGCGCCCAATGCCTCGAGCTTGCGAACGGTTACAGTGACATTGTTTGAAACATCATAGCCAACCAATTTGGGTGGCTGACCGTTGTTCTGGCCGTAATCATAGCGTGGGCTCACCATGAA
>JANMPF010000321.1:0-7902 GCA_031369725.1 Rhodobiaceae bacterium
GCTGGGGTTGAAGGCAAAGAGATGAATCTATGA
The DNA here is from genome assembly GCA_031369725.1 of Rhodobiaceae bacterium. Lineage (GTDB taxonomy): Bacteria > Pseudomonadota > Alphaproteobacteria > Rhizobiales > Aestuariivirgaceae > Aestuariivirga. Next base: position 34 of record JANMPF010000321.1, read on the forward strand.
GTGCTTACCAGTCGAGTGTCGTTGGACTGGCCTACGAGGCGCGTGGCGACTACATCCGACAAAATGTCATTCCGGGTGACGCTCTGACATTGAGAGCTGAACCAGACAATCGTTACGATCCGGATGCTGTCGCCGTGTTTCATCAATGGCAGAAAATTGGATACGTCCCCGCAGGAAGCCAGTGGCTCGCGGAAGCCCTTGAAAAGGACCTTGTTGTCGAAGTCATTGCAGGACGGCTGGAATACGATGAATATGCTATTCCAGTCATACTGCAAATTGAAGTCACGATTGTGGATGAGCCCGTTCCTACAGCACCGGCCAGTCCTCCACCAGCATTTCCAACTGATCACTCCCAGCAATCTGTTACCAAACCCTCCGCGTCCAAAAGACTAGCTATAATCATCTTATTCCTGGTGGCGATAATCGTAGCTTGCGGCATCGCTTGGTTGTATCTCCAGGCGTGGTAGGCTTGTAGCCCATATAGAGAGGAAATTAATGGTCAAAGTTAAGGAGTGGGCGCAGTTTGACAACTCGCGCTTCGCCCACACCCTCCAGCCGCCTGTTACGCGCCCGGAGCGGCTACCCGTTCTGTTTGTGTTCTAAGGAAGGTCTGGCTTAACTCGCTGCTTGTCGCGTCAATGCTCGCTGCTTCCAGAGCAAAATGTGCATTTTTGGTCACGATTGAATAGAACGAAATGCTGGTCACCCCACGCGAGTGAAGCTAAAATGACCATCGCGGAACCTTAGTACTTCTAAAAAGTTATCAGTTCGCCTGCATATATTGTAAGATTGCCTGTAACAATTCCCGGTGCCATTGATGGCTGATTACAAATTGATAGAAAAATTAAATTCTCTAGGATTCAGAAATGCAAGCCGTGGGCGAACTGGTCGATTTTCGCAGTAAGGAAGACAATCGTATCAATGCATTGCGTAGATACGACATCCTTGATTCTCCCCCCGATGGCGCTTTTGACCGCATTACTGCACTGGCCGCAAACCTTTTTGACGTGCCGATTTCGATTATAAGTCTTGTTGATACGGATCGGATTTGGTTCAAATCTCATCATGGCTTGGAAGTCGAGGAAATTTATCGAGACCTTGGCTTGTGTGCGTCCTGCATTATGCAAAATACCCCTTGGGTGCTGACCGACGCAAAAATCGACGTACGTTCCTTGGCCAATCCGCTGGTAGCAGGCGAGTTCGGCCTTCGCTTCTACTTAGGCGTTCCGCTCCAAACGCATGATGGATACAACCTTGGCACTTTATGCGTAATTGACAAACGCCCCCGTGAAGTAACGGAGCGTGAAATATCACAATTGACGGACTTAGCTTCCGTTGTGATGGATGAAATTGAGCTGCGGTTATCTGCCCGAACAACCGTCGCACAACTTCAAAAAGTCATAGCTGAAAAGGAACTCATGGCGCGCGAAGTGGATCACCGCGCAATGAATGGACTTCAGGTTGTTGCTTCACTTCTAAAACTACAGGTTCGGGAAGCGGACGGAGTTGCGGCTGAGCAATTGGCGCTAGCTGCCAATCGGGTTGCTGCAATAGGGCGGGCCCATCAACACATCTTTCAAACGCAGGAGCCAGGCCGCGCGGACTGCCTTGAATACATTAAGCGCCTTTGCAACGACTTGTCGGGAGTTCTAAATATCAATGATCTCACCGTTGTCGGCTCCCCCTTACAAATTGCCACCGAATTTATTGTACCGTTGGGTTTGATTGTCACTGAGCTCGTTTCAAATGCTGCAAAAAATGGCGCAAAGAGTATCCAGATTTCGTTAAATGCACACAGCTCGGAAAGAAACGCACTTTCTGTAACGGATGATGGAAATGGGCTTCCGTCTGATTTTGACCCTACGAGGTCCATAGGCTTGGGAATGAAAGTAATCCATACCATGGTGGCTCGCCTAAACGGGAAACTATTGTTTAGTAACAATGATGCTCCCACTCGTGGCGTCAAATTTACAGTGGTTTTCTGAACGGATTTGCATTTACGAATATCGGGGCTTGAAGACAGACGAACCTATGTAACGAGCAAGTTCAGCACTCTTTCAATCGTCCGGCGTCCCTTCATCAGACTCGAAAGGCTGCGGGGATTTTTTGGGCGTAACACAAATCTTCAGCGGCCTTTGCCGTCCGGTTATTTTCGATAGCTCGCAATGTCGTCCTTCATAATTGCGGTTAAGCTTGCCGGTCTCCTCCTCCAGGGCCCGCAGCTTCTTGGCGTCGGACACATCCATGCCCCCAAACCTGGCTTTCCAGTTGTACAGCGTGGCTTCCGACAGACCGTGCTTCCTGGCCAGGTCAGCAGTCTTGGCGCCCGCCTCATGTTCCCGCAGAATCCCGATGATCTGCTCTTCCGTGAACCGCTTCCTCTTCATCGTCCGCCTCCTTCTTAAGGGCCGGACTCTAAATCGTAACGGTCCGGTCTTGGCCGCCTTGTTTGGGTTATCAGGATAGGGTTGAAGTTGTGTCTTGGTGACGATTGTCGCTGTTGCTTAGACCTATGCGGTGCCTATGTCTGGATATAACCAAGAGAAGGGTTTTATGGTTGTCGCGGAGACGCGGCGGACGTGGACGGACGCTGAGAAGAAAGTGATCCTGGCAGAGACAGTTGAGCGGTCTGTGTCGTCGGTAGCGCGCAAGCATGGCGTTGCGTCGGGTCTGGTGTTCCGGTGGCGCCGTGAGGTTGGCATGGCCGGAAAGAGGAAAGCGGCCCGAGAGATGCCGGAAGCATTCCTGCCCGTTGTTGTGCCATCCCTATCGCCTGGCGCAGCTTTGGCATCAGCACCAGGTATTGCCCACGGAGTGATTGAGATCAAGTTGGCCGGTGGCCAAAAGTTGCGCGTTTCCGGGCCTGTTGATGCCAACACGCTGAAACAGGTTATTGCGGCTCTGGAAGGGTGATGATCCCGGTTCCTGCCGGTATCAGGGTGTGGCTTGCGGCGGGGCATACGGATATGCGCAAGGGCTTTGATGGCCTGGCGATGCTGGTGCAGGAGAATCTGAAGCATGATCCGCATGGCGGGCAACTGTTCGTATTCCGTGGCAAGCGTGGCGACCTGATCAAGCTCTTCTGGCACGATGGCCAGGGAGCGTGCCTGTTTGCCAAGAGACTGGAGCGGGGCCGCTTCATCTGGCCCGCAACGCATGGCGAGGCGGTGACCATCACGGCAGCACAGCTGGGCTATCTTTTGGAGGGGATTGATTGGCGGGCACCGCAGCGGACTTCCCGGCCAGAGCTTGCCGGATGATTGCGGCGGGTTGACTCGCGACAGAGTGCGCAGGCGCGGATTGCTGCTGGGTGCATTATTGTGTTCCACATGGACATTGATCTCGATCACCTGCCCAACGATACACCAGCACTGCAGACGCTGGTGCGGTCGTTGGTTGGCGAGGTCAAGGCGAAGGGCCTGAAGATCGCCCAGCTGGAGCTGCGCATCGCCAAGCTGAAGCGGCTGCAGTTCGGACAGTCCTCGGAGAAGCTGATACGCGAGATCGAACAACTTGAGCTTGAACTCGATGAACTGCACGAGGATGAGGGTGTTTTGGCCACAGGGTGCCCTGCATCTGTTCAGGCTCTTGTCGAGAAGCCGTATCGCAAGCCGTTGCCTGAGCATCTGCCACGTGAAGAGGCGGTTCACGAACCGGCCTGCACCTGCCCGAACTGCGGTGGGGCAATGCGCAAGCTGGGTGAGGATGTGACGGAAGTTCTGGAGTATGTGCCAGCCTCCTTCAAAGTGATCCGCCATGTCAGGCCCAAGCTCTCCTGCCGGGTGTGTGAGACCATTGTGCAGGCACCGATGCCGTCACTTCCCATAGAGCGGGGACGTCCCGGTCCTGGATTGCTGGCCCATGTGTTGGTGGCCAAATATGCCGATCACCTGCCGCTCTACCGGCAGTCCGGCATCTATGCCCGCGAGGGGGTTGATCTGGAACGCTCAACCTTGGCAGACTGGGTGGGACGATCAGCGGCTTTGCTTGATCCCTTGATTGAGGCATTGCGCAAAGATGTTCTGACCTCCGAAGTTTTGCATGGCGATGATACGCCAGTTCCGGTGCTGGCTCCGGGCTTGGGCAAAACCAAGACGGGGCGGTTATGGACCTATGTCCGCGATGGCCGGCCCTATGGTGTGGACACGCCGCCCGCTGCCGTGTTCTTCTATTCGCCTGATCGCAAGGGGGCGCATCCGCAAGCCCATCTCAAAAGCTTCAAGGGCATTCTGCATGCTGACGGCTATGCGGGCTTTAATACCATCTTTGAAACGGGGGCCGTTATAGAAGCGGCCTGCTGGGCCCATGTGCGTCGCAAGTTCTTTGACGTTCATGCCGCAAGTGGATCACCCATCGCCAAAGAGGCGCTCGACCACATTGTAGCACTTTACGCCCTTGAGACCGATATCCGAGGCAAACCACCAGATGAACGCCAGCGATATCGACAAGATCACGCCGTGCCGTTGCTCATGGGTTTGAAGGCATGGCTCGACGCAACCCTGCCAAAAATCTCCGGCAAATCCGACCTCGCCAAAGCCATGCGCTATGCCCTGTCACGATGGCCAGCACTTTGCTGTTACCTTGATGATGGCCGCGTTGAGATTGATAACAATGCCGCCGAGCGCTCGATCCGGGGCATTGCTCTGGGTCGTAAAAACTATCTCTTTGCCGGATCAGATATTGGTGGCACCCGGGCTGCTGCCATCTACTCCCTGATCGAAACAGCCAAGCTCAACACCATCGATCCAGAAGCCTATCTGCGTGACATTCTTGGCCGCATTGCCGATCACAAAATCAACCGCATCAGCGAACTGTTGCCGTGGAACTGGAAAAAATATCAGGGTTCAGCTACAATTGCCCCATGAGCCAAGCATCATCTTCTGCTGATCGTGTTGTCCGTCTCAAGATCACGCTTGATGACATCAAGCCCGTGATCTGGCGGCGTATCGAGGTTCCTCTAACAACCAGTTTGCCGGCCCTGCATGAGGTGATCCAAGCCGTCATGCTGTTTGAGAACTATCATCTGTTCGAGTTTGTGACAGAAACCCGTGGCGCAGAAACCCGTTATACCATCCCTGATCCCCATGATGACCTTCAAGGGGGCGACTTTGCCGATGATGACTTCGGAGATAAAAGGGATGCCAGTAAAACTGAGTTAGGCACTCTCATCGACGCGGGCATCAAACGTATGACCTACACCTACGACTTCGGCGACAACTGGGAACACACGATCCTTGTTGAAGCCATAGCAGCAGCCAATCCCGCAACCTCATATCCGCGCTTCATCGAAGGCGCCAATCGCGCCCCGCCTGAAGATGTCGGAGGTATCCCCGGCTTCGAACACTTCCTCAAAGTCATGGGCAACCCACGTCATCCAGAACATGCAGACATCAAGCGATGGTATGGCAGAACCTTCGACCCCAAAGATATCTCTGAAGCCAAGATCGCGACACGTATCGCCAAGCTGGCCAAGCACCAAAAACCTAAAAAATCTGCCGCCGCAAAACCGACGCTCAACTGATAGCAAACACACTGACGCGTTCCGCGTAACTCACCGGACGCTTACCTAACAATCATTGATTGCTATTTGCAGAATGAAAACAAGGACGAAATCATTGGCGAATTGAAAGCCATAGCTAAAACAAAAGGTATTATTCGCTTTATATCTACTCACCCCGACGAAGACCATTTCGGTGGAATTGAATATCTCGACGACGCAATGCCTATTATGAATTTTTACGTGGCGAGGAATGCAGCAATTAAGGACGACGAAACAAGCTCGTTCAAACGATACTGCCATTTACGCGACGGCGAACATGCATTCTATGTATCAAAAAATTGTTCTCGGAAATGGATGAATGAAGGTGATGATGTGCGTCCCTCGTCTGGCATTCAAATTATATGGCCAGACCCCAATAACGTTACCTATAAAGCGGCTCTAGTGGAAGCAGAACTTGGTCTAGCATTTAACAATATGTCTTTGATCATCCGCTACGAACTACAAGGAGGCGCTAGCGCACTATGGCTGGGTGATTTGGAGACTCAGTTTATGGAGGATATAACCAATCATGTGAACCTTAAAAAGGTTGATATAATCTTTGCCGCTCATCATGGCCGATATTCAGGAAAAATTCCCAATAGTTGGCTAGAGAAACTTCAGCCCGAACTTATCATTCTGGGTGAAGTACCTTCGCGACATATGCACTATTACACGGGCTACCAGACACTCACCCAAAACAGTTGTGGTGACATCACAATGGATTGCACCACCGGAAAGGTTCATATTTATGTTTCTAACTATATGTACGGCACACACGATTGGCTAATCGACGAAGGCGAAAACAAATTCGAAAACTATATTGGAACCCTCATCCTTTAGTTTGAACCTGCTCGGGCGAATTTGTTTAAGCAACTTCGCTGGCATTGTATTGTAAGCAACAATTAAAACCGACCGTTGTTTTGTCCAGCTATGTCTTGTTCTTGCGGTCATCTAGCCACATGCTTAGAAATTTTGAAATCCGTCGTTTTCCGCTGCCCATTTTGTGTAAGTTTGAGGCATCAATCCGCGACATCGCGGCGAGCTTTCGAACCCCATGTTGGTGAAGCAACCTCAGCAATTGTTCAAGGTGTGCTGCATGCAGTTTGTCCCGGTCAAGCAACACTCGCGAAATTCTATTAAAAACATTTGGTGAAGCATTGCGTTCGCGATTCGCAACCTGCCGAATAAATTTGCCTGACAAGCCAGCTATTTCTGCAATTTGTGCCAAGCCATGCTGCGCAATTCCTTGCTCCAAATGGTGCCGCAAAGCATCCACTGTCTCCGGAGCGACTTCATAATCAACCGTCGCATCTTCGTCGATTACCTCAAGCAGCCTTTCCTCCAGCCGATCTGCCTCCTTGCCAATATACCGAATAGGGGAAGCCTTGATTAGTCGACGGCGCGTAGGGCCACAGTCGTTGGTCCGTGCGTTAAGAAACTTGCGCTCCGGGTGGAGGTGGTACTCAGCTAGTACATCCCCATATGTTTTCAACAAGCGCTGAGGAATCTTTTTTCCTGAATGCCGATCGAACGCAGCCTTCGATCCCTTGAGAATGTTTCTATTGTAGGGCGCTATGGGTTTTATATTCCGTGGATCAAGCTCCGGGTAGTCTGCCCATATTTCTGGAAAGAGTAATGGATCGCGACACTGAAAGGCCAGAAGAAAATTATTAGGTTTGACCTGATTACAATAGTTTTTTCCTTTATTAAAAGTATCGAAGTAGTTGAGAAAATGCGGAGTCGATGCGGAAAACTGGATAGCTACCGGTATTTCCACACCAGGCAAGCCTACGAGGTTGACGTTATTCGGTGTACCGGCCAGATGAGCTGCAATCACACGCTTCCAATATTCATTTTGCCAAAGCTCCGGATCATCCGGGGCGTATGGGGGCATGTAATGTCCCATCCCATGTGCAGATGCTTTGCGAATTGTAAGCTCCCCACTAGGGCCCATGTTGAATTCAACATATCGCTTTGCCGATATAGCAATGCTGAATAGCGGAATGCGCTCACCCGTAGGAGATAAGTTCACATCCTCAAGTTTCAGCAAATCCCCGCCCGCTTCATAGGGATTAAGGGGACGAAACCAGGCGCGAATTCTTTCTACGCGCTCATTAAATTCATCCCAAGCCATTTCAGTCGGCTTTGCAATCGCCATGCTATCGGTATCGCACAACACCCAACTCAGCCCTTCGTGGTTGATTAATGTCTCGGTGATAGCCAGCATTAAACGCGCTGCATTGGTTATCACCGTTCCCAGGAAGGGGTTGAAAAATTTGCCAGGATTATCCTGTTTAAGCGAGCGAAAGTCGTAGGATCCTTTGCCGGTC
>JANMPF010000422.1:0-2316 GCA_031369725.1 Rhodobiaceae bacterium
CCCGCGTGAACGGTGAACAGGTCCGGCATGGCCGCAAACGTCATGTACACCGGTGACCCGCAGGTCGGGCAAAAGGCGCGTGTCTTAACGTTGCCGCTATCGCCAACGATGTCCCAATGCTTCGCTTCGCCTTCGAGTTTCACGCTCTTCCTGCCCGGGAAGGTCAGATAGGACCCATGCCCGGTGCCGCTCTTGCGCTGGCAGTCGCGGCACTGGCAGTCGTTCGAGAATATCGGTTCACCAGGAATTTCATAGCGGATCGCGCCGCAGGCGCATCCGCCGGTATAAGCCTCGCTCAAGTCTTCTCTCCTATCTATCATCAGTCCTGTTCGCTGGCGATGTCGCCGATTCTTGGGACAACCTTCTTCCAGCCTTCGCCCATGGTCTTGAGAGCAGAATCGTTCTTCGGCATGACGAATCCGGAATGGACAAGTCGAAGGCGCGTTCCGTTTTCAGTTCTGGAAAGGGTCCATGTGACGACAGTATCCAGCCGTGAGCCATATCCGACGTTTTCCTTGTGTCCGCCTTTCCAGGCATAGACGAGGCGTTCGTTCGGCATCACCTCCAGCACTTGGCAGTGAATGATGCCATCCCACGCGCCGGCTGGCTTCGTCTGGAATGTGAAGTGCTTGCCCTTCACGGGCTCAAAGCCAGTCGGCGCCATCAACCAGCGGCCGATCAGTTCGCCGGTTGTCAGCGTTTTCCAGATCGTCTCCGGCGCATGTGCAAAGACCTCGTCAACCACGATGTCTTGCGTATCGGACTTCAATGCGGCGTCGTTCATTGATCAATCTCCTTTAGCAATGTTCTGAGATTTGCAAATCGCTCGCGCCAGAAGACGCCGTAGTCGCTCATCCAATCGACGAGCGGCCCGAGGCCTTCAGGCTGGGCGCGATAGTAGACGTTGCGGCCCTCGGGGCGTTCGGCGACCAAGCCGGCATGCTTCAGTGACTTGAGGTGTTGGGAGATGGCACCCTGCGTCACGCCACTCCCGCGCGTCAACTCGACAACGGTAATCTCGTCGGATCTCACGACCCGCTCGAACACGGCTCGCCGGGTGGGATCGGCAAGAGTGCGCATCACAGTATCGATTGAAGTCATCTGCATCATGCAAACACATTAGCAAATACTAATTGATTAGTCAATACTAATCGTTTTTGCTGCACTAGCGCTGGCGCCTATTCCCACTCGATCGTCCCCGGGGGTTTGCTCGTAACGTCATAGACCACGCGGTTCACGCCACGGACTTCGTTGATGATGCGGGTGGCGGCGCGGCCGAGGAAATTCATATCGAAGGGGTAAAAGTCAGCCGTCATGCCATCGACCGAGGTGACAGCGCGCAGGGCCAGCACGCGGTCGTAGGTGCGGCCATCGCCCATAACACCCACGGTTTGCACGGGAAGCAGAACGGAAAACGCCTGCCATATCTTGTCGTAGAGGCCGGCTTTGCGGATTTCATCAAGATAGATGGCATCAGCCTTGCGGAGAATATCGAGCTTCTCGCGGGTTACACCACCGGGCAGGCGGATAGCAAGGCCGGGCCCGGGGAATGGGTGGCGGCCCACAAATTTCTCCGGCAATCCAAGCTCTTGACCGAGCTTTCTCACCTCATCCTTGAAGAGTTCGCGCAACGGTTCCACCAGTTTCATGTTCATCCGCTCGGGCAGACCACCGACATTATGGTGCGATTTAATGGTGACAGATGGACCACCGGTGAATGACACACTTTCGATCACGTCGGGATAGAGCGTACCTTGGGCCAGAAAATCTGCACCGCCGATTTTCCTGGCTTCGCGCTCGAACACTTCAATGAACAGGCGGCCAATGGTTTTGCGTTTGGTCTCCGGGTCGGCCTCGCCTTCCAGTGCGGTGATGAATTCTTCGCTCGCATCGACATGCAGCAAGGGCAAATTGTAATGTTCGCGGAACATGGAAACAACTTCCTGCCCCTCGTTCAGGCGCATCAGGCCGTGATCCACAAACACGCAGGTGAGCTGGTCGCCCACGGCTTCGTGGATGAGCAGTGCGGCAACGGAGGAATCAACACCGCCAGAAAGCCCGCACAGTACCCTGCCCTTGCCGACCTGCTGGCGAATGCGTTCGATGGCCTCCTGCTTGAATGCGGCCATGGTCCAGTCGGCTTTGCAACCCGCAATATTGCGTACAAAATTCTGGATGAGGGCAGCGCCTTCAGGTGTGTGCACCACTTCGGGGTGGAACATGAGGCCATAAAACTTCCGCGCAACATCTTCAAAGACAGCAAAGGGCGCGTTCTCGTAGACGCCCTAGACGACAAAGCCCGGTGGAAGTTTGGTA
>JANMPF010000453.1:0-4954 GCA_031369725.1 Rhodobiaceae bacterium
ATGCAGTCCTGGACGGGACACACTTCAACGCAGAGGTTACAGGCGACGCACTCATTATCCAATACTTCAAAATGGCGCTTGCCGTCCCGGGTTTGGCTGATGGCCTGGTGCGATGTGTCTTCGCAGGCAGCATAACAACGACCGCACTTGATGCAGAGGTCCTGGTCAATCCTGGCTTTGGCTACATAGTTAAGGTTGAGATATTGCCAGTCGGTGACGTTGCCAACAGCGCGGCCGCGGAAATCCTCAATTGTCTGGAAACCTTTTTCATCCATCCAGCGCGACAGGCCAGTGGTCATTTCCCCGACGATCTTGAAGCCATAGGTCATGGCGGCGGTACACACCTGAACCGAGCCGCAGGACAGAGCGATGAATTCCGCCGCATCCCGCCATGTGGTGATGCCGCCGATGCCGGAAATGGGAAGGCCGGCAGTTTCCCTGTCCCTGGCAATTTCGGCCACCATGTTGAGGGCGATGGGTTTTACGGCGGGACCACAATAGCCGCCGTGGCTGCCTTTGCCATCAATGGATGGTTGGGGCGAGAAGCTATCGAGATCAACCGATATGATGGAGCTTACGGTGTTGATAAGTGATACCGCGTCGGCACCACCGCTGCGGGCCGCACGGGCGGGCTTGCGAATGTCGGTGATGTTGGGCGTGAGTTTTACGATCACCGGCATGCGGGTGTACTGCTTGCACCAGCGCGCCACCATTTCGATGTATTCGGGCACCTGGCCCACCGAGGCACCCATGCCGCGTTCAGACATGCCATGGGGGCAACCGAAGTTGAGTTCCACCGCATCGGCTGCGGTTTCATCAACGGCGGCGAGAATGCTTTTCCACGGCGTTTCCTCGCATGGCACCATGAGGGACACCACCATGGCACGGTCTGGCCATTCGCGTTTTACTTTCTTGATTTCCTGCAGGTTTATCTGCAAGGGACGATCAGTGATGAGTTCGATGTTGTTGAGGCCGAGCAGCCTGCGATCAGCGCCATGGATAGCCCCATAGCGGGGGCCATTCACATTGACAATTGGCGGGCCCGCTTCGCCAAGGGTTTTCCAGACAACACCGCCCCAGCCCGCCTGGAAGGCGCGCACCACATTGTACTCCTTGTCGGTAGGCGGTGCCGAGGCAAGCCAGAAGGGGTTGGGTGATTTGATGCCAACAAAATTTGTGCGAAGGTCAGCCATGGGGGTTCTCCTCAGCCCAGCAAAAATGCATGAATGGATTCAGCGGCCCGGCGGCCATCATCAACAGCGGCAACGGTCAGGTCGTTGCCGTCGGCCACACAATCGCCACCGGCCCAAATGCCTTTGACATTGGTGCGCTTTTCAGCGTCGACCACGATGCGGCCATTTTTCAATTTGAGGGTGCGAGCCGCAACATCAACCGGCGTTTGGCCGATAGCCTTGAAAATCATGTCGGCTGCAAAGTTCTCGGTTTCACCGGTGGGCACCAGCTTGCCTTTTACATCGCGCACATGTTCGCAAGCCAAGCCCACCGCGTGGCCGCCCCTGGCCAAAACCTTTTTGGGCTGTAGCCAATGCTTGATTTTCACACCCTTGATCTGTGCAAGTTCCTGCTCATAGGCCGAAGCCTTCATGTGCAGGGGGCCGCGACGATAAAGAATGGTTACATCCTCAGCACCCAGCAGTTTTGACTGGATGGCCACATCAATTGCGGTCATGCCGCCACCGATCACAAGCACACGGCGGCCCACAGGCAACTTGCCCACATCCCTGGCCTGGCGAAGCTCGGCGATGTAGCGCACCGCATCCTTGATGCCCTTGGCATCTTCGTTCCGCGCACCCAGCGCATTCACGCCCTGCAGGCCCAGCCCCAGGAACACCGCTGCAAAATTCTTTTGAAGATCGGCAAGTTTCAAATTTTTCCCAAAAGCCTTGCCGTGCTGCACAGTGATGCCGCCGATGGACAGGACGAACTCAACCTCCCTCGCCGCAAAATCATCCACTGCCTTATAGGCCGCGATACCAAACTCGTTAAGCCCGCCGGCTTTCTGGCGCGCTTCAAAAACAGTTACCGCATGCCCATGCATGGAAAGCCTATGGGCGCATGCAAGGCCGGCGGGGCCTGCTCCGACGACGGCAATTTTTTTCCCGGTTGCCTTGGCGCGGGTGTAGGGATGTTTTTTTTCCGCCATCAATTCGTCGGTGGCATAGCGCTGCAACATGCCGATCTTGACAGGCTTTCCTTCGGCCACCTGGCGAACACACACTGCTTCGCAGAGTGTTTCGGTGGGGCAAACGCGCGCGCACATGCCACCCAGAATATTCTGGTCAAAAATCGTTGTCGCGGCGTTCTTGGGATTGCCTGTGGAAATCTGTCTGATGAACATGGGAATGTTGATGGAGGTGGGGCATGCTGTCATGCATGGCGCATCATGACAGAAATAACAGCGGTCGGATTCAACCAGGGCTTCGTGCGGTGTGAGACGCGGATGCAGATCGGCAAAATTTTCCGCATATTGCGCCTTGGTCAATCGCTTGACCGCAATATCACCAGCCATCGCACTTCCTCCTCAAGAAGCCATGTTTTTATCATTTTGGAGAAGATGACAGAATTTGTTCAAATGGTCAAATTTCGAATTTTTTGAGTTAGGCGATGGACGTTGCAGGCTAACCCAGCTATTGTATGATAAATAATAAGAGGCGTGTGATGTCGGCAAACACCAATAAACTGAAATTGCGTTCACAAAACTGGTTCGATAATCCTGCCAATGCGGACATGACGGCACTTTATCTTGAGCGCTATCTCAACTACGGACTGACGCGCGGCGAATTGCAGGGTGGCAAGCCGATTATCGGCATTGCGCAAACGGGATCCGATCTCAGCCCGTGCAACCGCGCCCATATTGATTTGGTAAAGCGGGTGCGCGACGGCATTATTGCAAATGGCGGCGTGCCTATCGAATTTCCGGTGCATCCCATTCAGGAAACGGGAAAGCGCCCAACGGCTTCGCTTGATCGCAACCTGGCCTATCTCTCGCTGGTTGAAGTTCTTTATGGTTATCCGCTTGATGGCGTGGTGCTCACGATAGGTTGCGATAAAACCACGCCTGCCTGTTTGATGGCAGCCGCCACGGTTGATATTCCAGCAATAGCACTTTCATCGGGCCCCATGCTCAATGGCTGGTATCAGGGCCAGCGCACGGGCTCGGGCACCATTGTCTGGATGGCACGTGAAAAACTCGCTACGGGTGAACTGGACTATGAAGGTTTTGTGGAACTGGTTGCAACGTCAGCGCCTTCCACCGGCTTCTGCAACACCATGGGTACGGCCACATCAATGAACTCACTGGCCGAAGCACTGGGCATGACGCTGCCCGGCAATGCCGCCATTCCAGCCCCTTACCGCGAGCGTGGACAAATGGCCTATGCCACGGGTTTGCGCATTGTGGACATGGTGCATGAGGATTTGACGCCATCCAAGATCATGACGCGCGATGCCTTTGAAAACGCCATCATTGTCAATTCCGCGATCGGTGGATCAACGAATTGTCCCAACCATCTCAATGCCATTGCGCGCCATATTGGCGTGTCCCTCGAGGTGCGGGACTGGGAAACCTACGGCCTTGAAATTCCATTGCTGGTGAATTTGCAGCCTGCCGGTGAATATCTTGGCGAGGATTTCCACCGGGCCGGCGGTGTTCCAGCGGTGGTGGCCGAACTTATTTCCAGGGGCAAAATCCACAAAACTGCAATGACGGCCAATGGCAAAACCATAGCCGAGAATTGTGAAGGAAAGTTCTCCTGGGACCGTGCGGTGATCAAGGAATATGGCAAGCCGCTTAAAGCCAATGCGGGTTTCAAGATGTTTTCGGGCAATCTCTTCGATAGCGCCATTATGAAAACCAGCGTGATCTCGGACGAATTCCGCCAGCGCTATTTGTCGAACCCCAAAGACCCCAACGCCTTTGAAGCCAAGGCAATCGTGTTTGACGGGCCGGAAGATTACCACGCCCATATCGATGATCCAAAACTGGCGATTGATGAAAACACCATTCTCTTCATGCGCGGCACTGGCCCCTTGGGCTACCCCGGGGCTGCCGAAGTGGTGAACATGCGTTCACCCTCATATCTCCTGGAAAGAGGTGTGCGGTCTCTGCCATGTGTTGGGGATGGCAGGCAATCTGGCACATCAGGCTCACCTTCAATCCTGAATGCGTCGCCAGAGGCTGCCGCCGGTGGCGGTCTTGCCATTTTGAAAAATGGTGACAGGGTCCGAATTGACGTTGCCAAGGGAACCATGAATGTGCTGTTGCCGGACGCCGAACTGGCAACACGCCATGCGGCGTTGAAGGCCGCGGGCGGCTACAAGTTTCCCGCAAGCCAAACGCCGTGGCAGGAAATATTCCGCGCGAATACCGATCAGTTGGCGCAGGGCATGGTGCTCAAAGGAGCTGTCAAGTTCCAGCGCATTGCCAAGACCAAGGGCATTCCACGGGACAATCACTAATGCTCGGGCTTAAATCGAAATCACTGAACGCAGCGTTCTCTGCCCTTGGTGCAAAAATTGTTTCGGTTCATGTGAATGGCGTTGACGTTATCGTGGGGCCGGGCAGTGATGCGGATGCCTTGGCGCATGACTCCTACACGGGAAGCGTTACCGGGCGGCATGCCGGACGCATAACCGGTGCCCGTTACTCGCTTGACGGACAAGAGGTGGAGCTCGTTGCCAATGTTGATGGTGACCAGCTGCATGGGGGCCCGCGGAATTTCTGCAATACGGTGTGGAAATCTGCCGGGGTTGATGATGGCATTTGCTTTACCCTGCATTCACCCGATGGTGACCAGGGCTTTCCCGGTGCCATGGATGTGAGTGCCACCTATCGCCTGGTTGACAATATCCTGTCGCTGGATTTTGAAGCGACGACATCAAAGCCAACAGTGATCAATCTTACCAGTCATGCCTATTGGAATTTGGCGGGCGA
>JANMPF010000516.1:0-2175 GCA_031369725.1 Rhodobiaceae bacterium
TTTCTGGTCTTCACGCGCGGCTAGTGCAGCGCGGAGGGCGGCAAGGTCGAGACCTGCATCACGCGCTGGGACGTCGACCCGAAGAACGAGGGAGCTTCGTTTTTCGACGTGATCCAGACTATCGAGCCGGATTCAGTCCAGGTCGGCTATTTCGACAGCCTCGCCGATGCGCGTTCCTTCGCCGGCACGGGCAAGCCGTCGCCGAGTTCGACGGGCAAATACAATCGCTGCCCGTTTGACGCGGAGGCCATCGCCAAGTACCGCACTGAGGAACAAAGCAGCATCTCGAACGACGAGCGCGAGAGTATCGTCACCCCAAAGCTCGATGCCGATACCCGTGCGACCATGACGCGGGTGCTCACTGCCATCGGCGATGGCCAATAGGATGCCCGCCATGGATCGCTTGCTCGTGCTCGTCCGCCATGGACAGAGCGAATGGAACCTGAAGAACCTGTTCACCGGCTGGCGCGATCCTGACCTTTCGGAACTTGGGATCAAGGAAGCCCGCGCTGCGGGACAGCGTTTGAAGACCAGGGAGTTGAAATTTGATGTGTGTTTTACCAGCGCCCTCACCCGCGCGCAGCACACGCTGAAGCTCATTCTCGAGGAGTTGGGCCAAACTGGGCTGCCGGAAACCCGCGACCAAGCCTTGAACGAGCGCGATTACGGCGAACTTACGGGCCTTAACAAGGATGATGCCCGGTTGAAATGGGGTGAAGAACAAGTGTTGATCTGGCGCAGATCCTACGACGTGCCGCCACCGGGTGGTGAATCCCTCAAGGATACGTTGGCGCGTTCATTGCCTTACTACATGCACATGATCCAGCCCGATGTGTTGTCGGGAAAATCCGTGCTGGTGGTGGCGCACGGCAATTCATTGCGCTCACTCATCATGGCGATTGAAGGCCTGACCCCCCAGCAAATTCTGAAGCGTGAACTGGAAACGGGCGTTCCGGTCTATTACAAATTGGGTGCCGACTCGCGCCCCATTTCAGTGGAGACGATGACGGAATGATCATCCGTGAGCTTGCAGCTTCGGAATATGAGTTACACGTGCCACGGCTTGCGGATATTCTGGTTGACGCGGTTGATTCAGGTGCGGGTGTTACTTTCATGTGGCCGCTGGAAAAAGCTGTGGCGGAGGGATTTTGGCGGAAAACGGCGGATGGGGTTCGGGACGGCAGCACCACTCAGTTTGTGGGCGAGGAAAATGGCGTGGTTGCGGGAACCGTTTTGCTGCAAAAGGCCTGGGCTCCCAACCAGCAGCACCGCTGCGATGTTGCCAAGCTTCTGGTGCACCGGAAATTTCGCAGGCGTGGGCTTGGCACGTTGCTGATGCAGGCGCTGGAGGCCAAGGCTCGGGCGCTGGGGCTTAGGCTCATTACTTTCGACACGGTGGCTCATGGCGGGTCGGAAAGTTTTTATCGCGAGCTGGGTTTCACCTGTGCAGGCTACATTCCCGAATATGCCTATGCCAAGGGCAAGCTCGATGACACCGCACTGTTTTATAAATTGCTCAAGCAGCCATAACACCGGCTTCCCAGCCGAGAATGGCTCGCTTGCGGTTGAGACCCCAGTGATAGCCGCAAAGCCCACCGGACTTACCCAACACCCGGTGGCATGGCACCACGAAGGAAATGGGATTTTTGCCAACAGCCGTTCCCACCGCGCGCGCGGCTGACGGTTTGCCCAGGTGGGCGGCAATGTCGGAATAGGTGGAGGCCTTGCCGAAGGGAATGCGGAGCAAGGTTTCCCACACGCGGATTTCAAAATCAGTGCCAATGAACACCACGCGCAATGGCTGGTCCGGCTTCCAGTGGGCGGATTCGAAAATGCGCCGGGCGTAGGGTGCGGTGGCCGCTGGATTTTCGGCGTAAGTGGCTTCCGGCCAGCGCGAGGTCATGTCGGCAAGGGCGGATCTTTCCTGGCCCTCATCGGCAAAGGCAAGACCAGCCAAACCTTCATTGGTGACAAGAATGAGGGCGCGCCCAAAGGGGCAATCATGGAAGCCATAGGACATGGTGAGGCCGCGGCCACGCAGTTTGTAGATACCGGGCGACATGCCTTCATGGGTGACGAAAAGATCATGCAGGCGGCCTGGCCCTGAAAGGCCAAGTTCATAGGAGGCATCCAGAATGGAGGCGGAATCACGCAGGAGTTCGCGGGCGTGGTCGA
>JANMPF010000560.1:0-3497 GCA_031369725.1 Rhodobiaceae bacterium
GCCATGAGTGATGTTACAAATTGTAATGGCAAGTGGTGCGAAATAAACGCCAGCGGCTATGATGGCTATGTCGAGCAGGACATGCTGTGGGGCGTCTACCCCGGCGAGACCGTGAACTAGCTAGATTTTCCGAAGCCTGACGATCACATCGATACGGTCAATTTCCGTGCCTTCAGGTGCCGCTGGCAAACCGTTGATTTCAAGATTGTCAGTGCCGATATCAAACAGCCTGCCTTCAGTTTCATGGTAGAAATGAAAATGGTTGGAGGTGTTGGTATCAAAGAAGCTGCGGTCGCCTTCAATGGCCACTTCTCGTAGCAGGCCAGCGGCGGTAAATTGATTGAGCGTATTATAGACCGTGGCAACCGACACATTCACTTTTGCAACGCAGGCTTCGCGGTGCAGAGCCTCCGCCGACACATGCCTGTCACCACTGCCAAACAGGATTTTTGCCAGGGCCAGGCGCTGCCGTGTTGGCCGCAAGCCAACGTCACGCAATTTTTGTGAAATTTGCCCAAGTGTATTCATTTTGGTCTTCGCTTCTGCTGATATAAATTGAGTATAGTCTTTTCGAGGCGGTTTGTGCAATATCACCACGTGTCAAGTGATTTCATGAGTTTGGGACGGGGAAGGTATGCCGGAACGCAAATCGAGTTTTCTCTACGACGATATTCTGGCCTGTGGCCGCGGTGAATTATTTGGCCCTGGCAATGCCCAATTGCCGTTACCACCTATGCTGATGTTTGACCGCATAACCCATGTGGAAGAGAAGGGTGGAGCCCATGGACTTGGCCGCATTGTGGCCGAACTGGATATCAGGCCCGACCTGTGGTTTTTCCCCTGCCACTTTCAGGGCGACCCGGTCATGCCGGGGTGTTTGGGGCTTGATGCACTATGGCAGCTCACCGGATTCTTTTTGGGCTGGCTGGGCGAGCCGGGCCGTGGCCGCGCGCTGGGAGTAGGTGAAGTGAAATTTGCCGGCATGGTAACGCCTGTGGTGAAGCAGGTAACCTATGAAGTGGATGTGAAGCGCCTGATCTTGCGCAAGCTGAAGCTGGCGGTGGCCGACGGCGTGATGAAAGCCGATGGCGAAGTGATTTACAATGTGACCGATATGAAGGTCGGCCTATTTCAGGCGTAAGGAGTTCAAAAAATGCGTCGTGTCGTCGTAACCGGAATGGGCATTGTGTCCAGCATTGGCAACAATGTGCAGGAAGTCACTACCTCCCTTCATGATGCCAAATCCGGCATTGTGCGGGCCGAGGATTACGTGAGACTTGGTTTCCGCTGTCAGGTGCATGGTGCCCCAAATTATGACCTCGATACAATCGACCGCCGCGTACGCCGTTTCATGGGCGATGGCGCGGCATGGAACTATGTGGCCATGCAACAGGCGATAGCCGATTCCGGCCTCGAAGAAAAAGACGTAAAGAACGATCGCACAGGTTTGATCATGGGCTCGGGCGGACCGTCAACCCGGACGCTTGTGGCAGCAGCCGACACCACCCGCGAGAAGGGGCCAAAACGGGTAGGGCCGTTTGCCGTACCTGCCGTCATGTCATCCACCAACTCGGCAACCCTTGCCACTCCCTTCGGCATCCGCGGCGTGAACTATTCCATCTCGTCGGCGTGTGCCACATCAGCTCATTGCATCGGCAATGCCGCTGAAATGATTCAATGGAACAAACAGGACGTGATGTTTGCCGGTGGCGGCGAAGAACTCGATTGGACTCTCTCGGTGTTGTTCGACGCCATGGGTGCCATGTCGTCCAAATTCAACGCAACACCTGCCACGGCTTCGCGCGCCTATGACAAGAACCGCGACGGATTTGTGATCGCCGGCGGTGCTGGCACTGTGGTACTGGAAGAACTTGAACACGCCAAGGCAAGGGGTGCCAAGATTTATGGCGAACTTGTGGGCTATGGTGCCACATCTGATGGTTACGACATGGTGGCCCCATCCGGCGAAGGGGCCTCACGCTGCATGCGCCTTGCCATGTCCACGGTCAGCGGCAAGATCGACTACATCAACCCCCACGGCACGTCGACGCCAGTTGGCGACCGCAAGGAAATTGAAGCCATCCGCGAGGTTTTCGGCTCTGATATTCCAGCGATCTCTTCCACCAAGTCTCTCACCGGCCATTCGCTGGGGGCAACCGGTGTGCAGGAAGCAATTTACTGCCTGCTGATGATGAAGAACGGCTTCCTGTGCGAGAGCGCCAACATCGAGGAACTTGACCCCGAATTTGAAGGTCTGCCCATTTTGCGTCAGCGCGTGGACAATGCGAAAATCGACACAGTGATGACCAACAGCTTCGGCTTTGGCGGCACCAACGCCACGCTGATAATGCAACGCTTTAATGGGTGACCACATATGGACGGTTTGATGAAGGGAAAACGCGGCCTTGTGATGGGTGTCGCGAATGATCACTCGATTGCGTGGGGCATTGCATCGCAATTGCACAGGCACGGTGCTGAACTCGCCTTCACCTACCAGGGCGAAGCCTTCGGCAAGCGCGTGAAGCCACTGGCCGACAGTGTGGACTCCAAATTGCTGATACCGTGCGATGTTGAAGATATTGCAACGGTCGACAATGTTTTTGCGGAATTGAAGAAGGCTTGGGGCAAAATTGATTTCCTCGTGCATGCCATTGCGTTTTCCGACAAGAATGAACTGAAGGGAAAATACGCTGAAACCAGCCGCGAGAATTTCGTCAAGACCATGGTGATCTCGTGCTTCTCATTCACCGAAATCGCCAAGCGTGCGGCAGCGATGATGCCCGATGGCGGCTCAATCGTGACACTCACCTATGGCGGCTCGGTGCGTGTCATGCCGAACTACAATGTCATGGGTGTTGCCAAGGCCGCGTTGGAATCGTCTGTCAAATACCTGGCCGCCGACTATGGGCGCCAAGCTATCCGTGTCAACGCCATCTCCGCTGGCCCCATGCGCACACTGGCAGGTGCCGGCATTGGCGATGCCCGCGCCATGTTCAATTTCCAAAACAGCCACGCGCCGCTGCGGCGCACGATTACGCTGGAAGAGGTGGGCGGCGCTGGATTGTATTTGCTGTCGCCATTGTCGGGCGGCGTGACGGGTGAAATCCACTATGTGGATTCCGGCTACAATATAATTTCCATGCCGCGGCCAGAAGAGCTTTAAGGCAGGCCCTAATAATCTCTCCGCTCTCCTCCCATAACTATCGTCGTTCCGATGCGCCCCCACATTCGTCATACCGTCGCCCCCCGCTGTCCGTCATTCCGGCGAACGCCGGAATCTCGTTCAGGACAAAGCTCCGCCAGATTCCGGCTTGCGCCGGAATGACGGAATGGGGTGGGAATGACGGGTTGGGGGGAAGTGCGCCCGCAATGACGAACGGGCGGATGGTGAAAGGAAGGTGGAGGGGAAGTTCCCGTCCTGGCTTCAAGCCTGCATATGCGGGTAGTGGAGAAAGATAGGGTGGTTTGGCCTGAAGCCCAACTTTGGAACGCAGCGT
>JANMPF010000570.1:0-1552 GCA_031369725.1 Rhodobiaceae bacterium
ACTGCATGTATCACGGCAAAACCAAGGAACTGGTTGCCACCAATGAAATCATGCAATTGCATGTGAACCAGAAGGAAGGCAAAGTCTCGCCCATGAGCGGTGAATTGTTCACTGCCCTTTCCGCTGTTGGCAAAGCGCACAGGAAGCTGAAGAAGCCGAAGGAAATGGGCAGTGTCATGCAGGTGAAAAGGAAAAAATAATCATGCAGCAACGGGTCATGATCACCGCCGCCGCATCCGGCATAGGCCGCGCCATTGCCAAGGCCTTCTATGACGATGGTGCAAAGGTCCACATTTGCGATGTGAACGAACAAGCGCTAGCGGCATTCCGCGAGGAGTTTCCGGAAATTGCCGCCACCCATGTGAATGTTGCGAGCGAAGCTGAAGTTGATGCGTGGTTTGACGATGCGCTGGACGATTTGGGCGGGCTTGACGTGCTGGTGAACAATGCGGGCATCAAGGGACCAACTGCACCCATCGACGACATTGAATATGCCGAATGGAAGGAGTGCCTTTCCATCTGCCTTGACTCGCAATTTCTCTGCGCGCGCCGTGCAGCACCGGTCATGAAGGCGCAAGGGTCCGGCAACATCATCAATCTTTCTTCCACCGCTGGCCAATATGGCTTCGGCAACCGCACACCCTATGCCGCGGCCAAATGGGCCGTGATCGGCCTTAGCAAGTCACTCGCCATTGAGCTTGGCCCCCACAATGTGCGGTGCAACGCCATTTGCCCCGGTGCGGTGCGCGGGGATCGCATCAACCGCGTGATTCAAGGAGAGGCTGAACTTCGCGGCGTGGATTTTGATGTGGTGGCGCGCGAGATGACGTGGTCGCAATCCATTCCGCGCTTTGTCGAGCCCGAAGAAATTGCCGACATGTGCCTGTTCCTTGCTTCACCTGCTGCCAAAATGGTCAACGGCCAGGATATTGCCGTGGATGGCCACCTCGAAACAATGCACATCAGGTAACGCCATGGATTTCAAGCTTTCCGAAGAGCAGAACATGATCATCAAGACGACGCGGGATTTCGTCGAGGCTGAACTCTATCCGCATGAAGTCGAGGTTGAGAGCACGGGCGTTTTGCGCCCCGAGCTTCGCGACGCGATCAAGGCCCGGGCCATTGAGGCGGGGCTTTACGCTGCCAACATGCCAACCGAAGCCGGTGGTGCGGGCCTCGATACCTTGACTTGGATTCTTTATGAGAAGGAGCTTGGCAGGGCCAATTATGCTTTGCACTGGAACTGTGTGGCGCGGCCTTCCAACATCTTGATGGCTTGCGTTGGCTGGCAGCGTGAGAAGTATTTGTTCCCTGCGGTGCGTGGTGACATGGTGGATTGCCTGGCGATGACGGAACCCGGTGTGGGGTCTGATGTGCGCGGCATGAAATGTGCGGCCAGGCAGGACGGTGATGATTTCATCATCAACGGCACCAAGCATTTCATCAGCCATGCGGATGAGGCAACTTTCACCATTCTATTTGCCGCCACCGGTGAAGAGGATACGCCACGCGGCAAGAAGAAGCTGATTACGGCATTCCTGGTGGACAAGGG
>JANMPF010000088.1:0-1520 GCA_031369725.1 Rhodobiaceae bacterium
GTAGCGTTCCTCGACTTTGGAAAATTCCGAGAGATGGTCCGATGCTGACGTGATGCCATGCTTGGCAAACTCGCCTTCACCCACATTGATCTGGCAACGCCCGCAAATGGCCCGCCCGCCGCAGACACTATCGATATCAACGCCCAGTGCACGTGCGGCTTGCAGAACAGGTGTGCCCAGCGCAAAGCGCCCGCGCTTGCCGGAAGGGGTGAATACGATGAGGGCGTCGGATTTATCGGCCATGATCTATTCGCTACTCACTATTCGCCCCCTACCTCCTCCGCCTTGCTTCTCGTGCCGCACGCCGTGCCTCAATATCTTCATTCGACGAAATCTCGCCAGCCGCCTGTGCGGCCTTCGACGGCGCTGCCGTCATTTCGCGGAACTTGTTGGTCCAGAACTTGCAGTGTGCGTCGGTGCCGTTCAATACATTGGCACCGTAGATGGCGTGCATGTCTTCATCATGCAGCGGGTTCATGATGGCGCTCGTCATGCCGTGGCTGGCTGCCATGGCGAGGAAGTAACCTGTGAGTGCCCGGCGGTTTGGCATGCCGAAGGACACGTTGGATGCGCCACAGGTGGTGTTCACTTTCAACTCTTCGCGCAAGCGCCGAACCAGGCGGAACACCTGCTGGCCAGCGGTACCCATGGCACCAATCGGCATCACCAAGGGATCAACCACAATGTCGTGGGATTTGATGCCGAAATCGGCCGCCCGCTCGACAATCTTCTTGGCCACCAAAAACCGCACATCCGGATCTTCCGAAATGCCGGTCTCGTCGTTCGAAATGGCAACCACCGGAACATTGTACTTGGCAATGAGCGGCAGAATGGCTTCGAGTTTTTCTTCTTCACCGGTGACTGAATTCACCAACGGGCGGCCCCTGGCTGTTTCAAGGCCGACTTTCAAGGCCGATGTCACTGACGAGTCGATGCACAGTGGAATATCCACCAGGCCTTGCACGATTTCCAGCGTCTGGCGCATCAACGGCGGCTCGGTTTCATTGGGGTTGACAGCGGTAACGCCGGCATTGATATCCAGAATGTGGGCACCCGCTGCAAGCTGGGCCAAGGCATCCTTGATCACCGTTTCAAAATTGCCAGCCTGCATTTCAGCCGCAAGCTTCTTGCGGCCGGTGGGGTTGATGCGCTCGCCGATCACCGTGAACGGGCGGTCAAAACCGATAATGTGGGTGCGCGTGGCCGATGATACGATAGTGTGGGTCATGACGAGAGTTTGCCTCCATTGGCAATGAGCGTTTTAAGTCGGTCCTGATCATAAGTCGATTCGAGATGCACCTTGGCTTTTTCAACTTCGGCTGCGAGATCATCACCAACAGGGATGGGTTCAGCCCGCCGCCAGTCGGCGAGATAGGAATCCGTGTCCGTTGCCCCGCCGCGCATCGCCGCCATGTCAATGGCTTCCATGAAACGGTTGTCCAGCATGCGTTTTTCCTCGCGGCGTCCGAGTTTGACGGAAACCGCCGACGGAATATCGCGCCAATAGGTGATGATGAGAT
>JANMPF010000089.1:0-2568 GCA_031369725.1 Rhodobiaceae bacterium
CCGATCGGGGATTTTTTGAGTCTGGCCAGGAGCAAGCGGAAGGATTCCGCCGTTATGCGGCGGTCAGAGGACTGCTCCTCACCAACATTGTCCAAAGCCTGACCCCGCCCCGAATCCAATTGGCCCATATGCAATCCGGGCACGACGCTTTCATCGCCTTGCCGGACGGCTTGCTCAATCATGATACCTCAACTCAATCCTGTCCCAAACATCATCAATGACTCAGACCATTGTAAACATGATTAATTCACCTCGGTTCGCCCCCGGGTGGAAACGTTTCCATAGCTTTATGGTTAAGGCCGCGTTAAAAATCGCGCGAATGTGACTTCACAGTTGCCGGCCACCACCCCACATAGCTTCACAGACAGCGAAAAACAGCATAGGGTTCAATATGATACAGAAAATCAACAAGTCGGATGCGGAATGGCGGGCTGAGCTAACTCCCGAACAATACCGGGTTTTACGCGAGCATGGAACGGAACGGGCGGGAAGCAGCCCGCTGAACAAAGAGAATTCAACAGGCATGTTCAAATGTGCGGGCTGCGGGGCTGAGCTTTTTCCGTCCAGCACCAAATTTGACTCCGGAACAGGCTGGCCCAGCTACTATGCCCCGGTTTCAGCCGAAGCGGTGAGCGAGCATGTGGACAAATCATGGTTTTCAACCCGCACCGAGGTGCGCTGTGCAAAATGCGAAGGGCATTTGGGCCATGTATTCCCGGATGGACCAAAACCCACGGGCCTGCGCTACTGCATGAATGGTGCTGCCCTGAAATTTGATTCCGGCAAGGCCTGATTGATGAATATTGCGAATGTCAAACCGCCAGTTGCGGAAAAGCGCCCGCGTGTTGAAAATTGGCACGGGTTTGAAAAGCGTGACGACTATCATTGGCTGAAGGCCGACAACTGGCAGGCGGTCATGCATGATCCAGCGCTGCTGCCGCAGGATATTCGCGCCGTTCTGGAGGGCGAGAATGCCTATCATGAATCCGTCATGGCAGATACCCTGCCGTTGCAGGCGGCCTTGTTTGCCGAAATGAGGGGGCGCATCAAGGAAGACGACAGCTCGGTGCCAGCACCTGACGGGGCATTTTCCTATTACTCATCATTCGTGACGGGCGGCCAGCAGCCGCGGTTTGCGCGCAAGCTTCGCGACATGTCCGGTCCTGAGCAGCTTATCCTGGATGGCAACGAGCTTTCCAAGGACAGTGAATATTTCCATTTTGGCGGCATCTATATTTCACCCGACCACACACTTGCGGCATGGAGCTTCGACAACAAGGGTTCAGAGTTTTACGAATTGCGGGTGCGCGATCTGGCGAGCGGGACAGATGTCGGCAATGCATTGCAAAATACAGCGGGTGATGCGGTTTGGGCTGACGATGGCAAGAGTTTTTTCTACACCTTGCAGGATGAAAACCACCGCCCCTTGAAAACCTTTCACCACATCCTGGGCCAGGCCCAGGCGGATGACCGCCTGGTTTATGAGGAAAAGGACACGGGCCTGTTTTCGGGCGTAGGCAAGACCAGTTCCGAGCGCTTCATCGTCATTGGCAGTCACGATCATGACACCAGCGAAAGCTGGATCATTGACGCGCAACGCCCGCTTGACGCTCCAAGGCTGATCGCCCAGCGCCAGGCCGGGATTGAATATGACCTCGAGCACTGGAACGACCAGTTCATCATCAAGACCAACCGGGATGGCGCTGAAGATTATAAAATCATGGTGGCTCCCGTTGCCAATCCGGCACCGGAAAACTGGACTGACCTCATAGCTTACCGGGAGGGCTGCTTTCTGGTTGGCGTTGTGGTTCTCAAGAACTGGCTCATTCGCATGGAGCGCGAAAACGCGTTGCCGCGCATTGTGGTGCGTGACATGGCAACGGGTGAAGAGCACAGCATTGCCTTTGATGAAGAGGCATATGCGCTGGGCTTTGGCGAAATGCGCGAATACGACACGGATATCTTGCGTTTCTCCTATTCCTCAATGACAACGCCATCGCAGGTTTTCGATTACAACATGGCAGACCGCACCCGCGTTTTACGCAAAAGCCAGGAATTGCCGAGCGGGCATGACTCTTCGAGCTATGTGACAAGGCGGGTGCAGGCCACAGCCCATGATGGCGAACTCATTCCAATCACCCTGCTTTACAAAAAAACCACGGCACTCGATGGTTCGGCACCGCTGTGGCTATATGGTTATGGCTCCTACGGCCTCAGCATGCCTGCCGGTTTCAATACCAATGTGCTTTCACTGGCGGATCGCGGCTTCATCTATGCCGTTGCCCATATCCGCGGTGGCCAGGAGAAAGGGCGGCGCTGGTACAAGATGGGAAAACGCGAATACAAGACCAACACGTTTCGCGATTTCATTTCCTGCGGCGAGCATTTGATCAGGGCGGGTTTTACATCCACGGGCAAGATCGTGGCGCAGGGTGGCAGTGCTGGCGGCATGTTGATGGGGGCTGTAGCCAATATGGCACCGGAGCTTTTCAATGGCATTGTGGCTGAGGTTCCCTTCGTTGATGTGCTCTCCACCATGCTGGATGACACGCTACCGCTCACGCCGCC
>JANMPF010000579.1:0-2358 GCA_031369725.1 Rhodobiaceae bacterium
GCTGCGCAAAGTCCATGAGGCAAAATTATCCTGTTTGGCAAGGCTGGCTCCGCGTGCATCCTTCACTTCAAAATCCAGCGCCATGTCCATGATGTAGAAATCGCCCTCCTGGCCAAAGCCGTAGCCCTGGGGTTCGGTATATACAACCAGGGTTTCGCCGCTTTTGAATTCATTGTTGGGGCGGACTTGATAAATGCCGAAGCCTGCGGGCTCGCCAAGGGTGAAATTGACATTGTGCAGCGCCAGGGGTGACTGCTGCCAAATGGAATCCTTCGCAGTTTCGATGGATTCGAATGCGGCCTGGTAGTCGCCATCGGTCACTGCCTGTTCAGCGGCGGCCCCGGCATCGGTAATCTCGCCAGCAAAAGCCGGTGCCAGCGCCAAAAACAATGCTGAAGTTGCACATAGAACACGAAAGTTGAACATTTTTATCTCCAATTGAAATTAACCGGGGCGCCAACTGGCAGGGGGCTTTAGCCAAGTCTGGCATGTTTCCTTATGCCATCCAAACCTGCTATCTTCGTTAAGACAATGACCCGGAGTTTCTGAAATGAACAAGCCACAGATCCACAGCGATTCGAAAACGTGGGAAGCATCGCCCAACAACCTTGAGCCATTCTGGATGGGCTTTACGCCCAACCGGGCGTTCAAGCAGCGTCCCCGCATGATCGCCAGGGCCAAGGACATGCATTATTACGACATGGCGGGCCGCGCCATTCTAGATGGCAGTGCCGGGTTGTGGTGTTCCAACGCCGGGCATTGCCGCGAGCCTATTGTTGCCGCCATCCAGAAATCGGCAGCAGAGCTCGATTTTGCGCCAACCTTCCAATATGGCCACCCGAAGGTGTTTGAACTTGCCTCACGGCTTGCCACCATGGCGCCGGGTGATTTGAATTATGCCTTCTTCTGCAACTCCGGATCAGAAGCCGCCGATTCAGCGCTGAAAATAGCGCTGGCCTATCAGCGCACCATTGGCCAGGCCAGCCGCACGCGCCTTATTGGCCGCGAACGTGGCTATCATGGCGTGAACTTTGGCGGCATTTCGGTGGGCGGCATGGTGGGCAACCGCAAAATGTTTGGTGCCATGATTGCGGGCGTTGACCACATTTCCCACACCTACAACCGCAAGGAACAGGCCTTCACCAAGGGCGAGCCGGAATTTGGCGCGCATTTGGCCGACGACCTCGAACGCCTGGTTGCCTTGCATGATGCCTCAACCATTGCGGCGGTCATTGTTGAACCCATGGCAGGCTCCACCGGCGTGTTGCCGCCGCCAAAGGGCTATTTGAAGCGCTTGCGCGAGATTTGCACCAAGCACGGCATCTTGCTGATATTCGATGAAGTGATCACCGGCTTTGGCCGCCTGGGCTATGCCTTTGCGGCGGAACGTTTCGGTGTCATTCCCGACATGATCACCTTTGCCAAGGGTGTGACCTCCGGCACCGTGCCGATGGGTGGCGTCATGGTGCGGCAGGGCATTTATGATGCCTTCATGACCGGGCCGGACCACGCCATTGAGCTGTTCCATGGCTATACCTATTCCGGCCATCCGATTGCGGCAGCGGCAGGTGTTGCCACCATGGACCTTTACAGGGATGAAAAGCTGTTTGAGAACGCCAGGAGGCTGGAAGGGGTTTGGGCGGACGCCGCCATGAGCCTGAAAGGCAATCCCCTGATTGAGGATATCCGCACTTTGGGCATGGTTGCCGCGTTCGACATGAAGGCGGTCGAGGGCAAGCCTGGGCTTCGCGCCTACAAGGCCATGGAGAATGCTTTCCATGACTTTGGCTTCCTCATTCGCATCACGGCTGATACCATTGCACTGTCACCGCCCCTGATGATTACTGAAAACCAGATTGACGAGATTTTCACGGATAAAATGCCGAAAGTTCTCAAATCCGTCACTTGAGGCTTGAATCAGCAAACATCGATTCCATCGGGCCCGGGACTGGGTTAGTCTTTGGCCTTGTTGATTCGCATGGTTGAGGGGTTGTTCGGGATTTGAAGCACGCTCGCGGGTTGCCCAACATTTATGTCATTGCGGTTTTGTCCTGCCTTGCCATTGCATGCGGAATTTTTGTGGTGTTTGCTGTGAGCCAACAGGTGGCAGCCGTTGTAGTGGCCATATTTTGTCTGGCGCTGGCCCAGATTATCATGGCTTGGACGGCCTCAGTGAAGACTTCCGACCTCGAAGAAGAACTGCTCATCATGTCGCGTGAACGGCATATTGCCGAGCAAAAATATCATGAGACCTTCGTGGCGGCGGACCTGTTTGACACGGAAATCGCTGAACTGAAGCGCCGGGCGCAGCGCTTTGAAGCCGATATCCAGGATGCGCGCACGGCAGCGCGCGTACAA
>JANMPF010000023.1:0-1526 GCA_031369725.1 Rhodobiaceae bacterium
ACTGGGAAGCAGTCAAGGTGACCCCCACTTACGACAAGCTCGAAACTGACAGCAATGGCAATGTGACCATTACCAATCTCTCCGCCACGATGCCAGCCAAGGATGCAGGCCCCGAAGTAAAGTTCACGGTTGGTGAAATCAATCTCAATGGGGTGGCGGATGAAGAAAACGGCATCATTGAAATAGGTTCAATGAAGGCCACCAATTCAAAAGCCGAATTCAATGCGGGCGAAGGCAAGAATGTCGTGGTTGAAATGCCCGAAGCTTCCGCCGAGGGCGTGCACCTGCGCGTCGCCGTTGACAATCCAACGCCACAACAGGCATTTTTGTCAAGCTACAGCATGGCCGACAAGGCCTCGTCAGGCGCCATCAAGATCACGGCCATGGGTCAAACCATCACTTCCGATGGTTATGATGTGACATGGGATGGCGATTCCGCCACTGGCAATGGCAAGATTGATTTCACGCTGAAGAACATTGCCATTCCTGAAGCTGCCATTGCGACACTGGATACGACTGGCCAGATAAAGCAGCTGGGTTATGGCGATCTCTCTTTCAATGTGGGGGGTGGTGCCGAAATCAAGGTGACCGACGACAAGTTTGGTTTTACCTCGAACATTTCCTATTCCGGCAAGGACATTGGCACTTTCAAACTTGCATTCGATGCCAATGATGTACCCATGGCCGCCGTGGCAGAACTAAAAAAGGCCCAAAAAGAACAGCGTCCGCCAGACATGTCGGCACTGATGCCACAATTGATGAATGTAACATTTGGCAACCTTCAAGTTCGCTTTGAGGATGCTTCCATCACGAAAAAGCTGCTGCCAATCATTGCCAAAATGCAAGGCATGGATGAGGCAACGATGGTGGCAAGCGTTGGTGCCATGATGCAAATCGGCCTGATGCAGTTGAAGAACCAGGCTTTCACCGATCAGGTCGTGGGTGCCGTCAACGCATTCCTCAAGGACCCTAAATCAATCACGGTTTCCATGAAGCCCGCCCAGCCCGTTGCAGTACAAAACCTCATGATGCTCAATCCGGCTGACCCGGGCGCTGCCATCACCATGCTTGGCGTTTCAGTTACGGCTAACGACTAACTAAGCCTCCGGCAGGTTGAGCCGGATATGAAGCTCACGCAGTTGTTTGGGGGTTGCCTCGGAAGGCGCCCCCATTAACAAATCTTCCGCCTGCTGGTTCATTGGGAACGGCACCACTTCGCGAATATTGGGCTCGTTGCAAAGCAGCATCACGATGCGGTCCACCCCTGGGGCAATGCCGCCATGGGGTGGTGCGCCATACTGGAAGGCGCGGTACATGCCGCCGAATTTTTCCAGCAACACATCTTCGCCATAGCCTGCGATTTCGAAGGCCTTCTTCATAATGTCCGGCCGGTGGTTACGAATGGCGCCCGACGACAGCTCAACACCGTTGCACACAATGTCATATTGATAGGCCAGAATATCGAGCGGATCCTTGCTTTCCAGCGCTGCGAGCCCGCCTTGCGGCATCGAAAACGGATTGTGCGA